>CAUQMN010000086.1:0-5771 GCA_963518765.1 uncultured Campylobacter sp. | reverse complement strand
CTCTCAAGCTTTAGATTTTTGATGTTTGAGTTTATCTTACCGACGTATTCGGCTAGCAAATCGTAAGTCTCTTTTTTATCTTGCTTAGCCTGCTCCATCCAATAGCGGTAGGTTTTTTCTAACTCGCCCTCATTACCGCCAAAGCTCAAAGCCTTGTCGTAGTTTTTACCCATTACGCCCGCGATCAACGCTCCGCCAAAACCCTCGTCTATCAGCGTACGTTTGTTGTATGTGCGAGCTGGTAGCTTGAAGTCCCCGCCGGTAAATTCTTTTAACAAAACGCTATTGGTGCGGACGTACTGGTTTAGCATCTTTTGCGTTTGCTCGTCTATCGGCGAGGTTTGATTTGAGACGCTTTTGCTAAACCAGCTCTTTTTGGTCTTTTCTTTCCAATTATTGACGCCGCCGTCAAGCCCCTTATCGAGCCCTAACGATAAATCTTGCCCTACCTGATAGCCCCAGTCGGTAATCTTTGATTTGCCGATCATTCCGCCTATGGCAAGCACTACGGCCGCGGCTATCCAGCCCCAAACCGGCACCGCAGAGAGAGAGCCTGCTATTGCGGCATACCCGCCTACGGCTGCACCTGCGGCCGCCCCGGTATATGGCGCATAAGTCTGAGCGCCGAAAGCCTTATCAAGCCCCGTGCCGATACCGTAGCCTACCGCACCGCCGACCATCGCCCCACCCGCAGCCGTTCCCGCCGTATAATACGGGCTAGTTCCTATCGTGGTACCTGCGCCTAAGTAGCTGCCGCCCATACCAGAAGTAATGCCGGGCGTCATACCCGCAGGGACGTTTCCCGCGCCAAATAGAGTGCCTATACCGTTTCCAAAGCCGTGCGTAAACGCACCCGCACCGCCAAAGCCGGCATTAGCCAAATAGCCGCCCGCCTTTGTAAAGCCCGAGGTTATACTACCGGTAAAGGCGTCGTATGCGGTTTTTAAATTTGAGATAGAGCCTAGCAGTTTTTGCGTGCTTTGGTCTATTGCCCCCGCGCCCTTTACTATCTCGCCCTTGCTTGATAGCTCGACTGCGGTATTGCCTATCGTGCCCACCCAGCCGCCGTTATCGGCCTTTGATAGCCCAAGGTCGGTAGCTATCTGCGCCAAATTTGAGCCGCCGCCGAGCATCGCCCCAAAACCGCCTGCCAGTCCTTGCGATAGGGTGCGCGCGTATGGGCTTATCAGATCGCGCATTAAATTTGTGCCGATGTCCTTGAGGGCTTTTTTAAGCGATTTCGTCTTGCCTATGAAAAAATTGAAAAACCCGTCATCGACGGTTTTTGACATAGACGAGACGGTGTCCGCCCAAGAATTTTTAATATCTTTAAAGGCGACTTTTACGGTTTTTATGTCTCTCGCGACCGACTTTTTGAAGTCGTCTTCTTTTTTCTTTAGCCACTTGTCGGCAAATTATTTCACAAATTCTTTTACTAGCTTTTGATAGTCGGCCTCGTATTCTTTACGCTTTATTTGCCACGCTTCCTCATATTTTTCAAGCGAGACGTAGTAGTCTAAATATAATGCATCTTGCTTTTTTATGCGCTCGGTTTCGTCTTTGAGGCCTTTCTCGCTCAGCTCTTTTCGTTTCGCCTCTAGTTGCGCTGCGGCTTCTAATCTAGTTATGCCGCCGCGTTTAACGGCTTCGCTCAGCTCTTTTTCGTATTTTATTAGTTTGGCGGAATTTGCCTTTTCTATGTCGCCTATTTGCTCGTAGTACCTGATCTTATCATCTAGCCTTTGGGCGTCAAGGCGTTTTAGCTCCTCGGCGCGGCGCTTAGCTTCGTCGGCTTGTCTCTTGGCTTCGTCCTCCGCCTTTTTATTGAAATTTGTTATTTGATCGTTGGTCTTTTCTAATTTTAATCTTAAGGCCTCGACGGCTTCCTCTTGCGCTATTTGCACTCTGATATTGTCGTGAGGGTTGCTTAAAATCTCGTCTATCTCTTTTTTGAGCCTAGACGCATCTTTTTTGAGCTTAGACAGCGTAGTTACGTGTAAATCTTTAGTCTTTTTCTCTAAAGAATTTATATATGCGGCGTCTTTTTGCTGCTGAGTTTCGATCGCGCCTATCCCCGAGTTTATGCTAGCGATTTCTTTTCTTTGCCCTATGATTTTGCTGTTTTGTGCGATATACCCGTCTCTCTCGGCTTTTAGCTTTATAATCTCGTCAGCCTCTAATCTGTATGCCTTTACGATGCCGCCGAATTTATTATGCTCCTCTAATTTTCTATTTATTTCGTCTATCTTCCTAAAATTTGCGTCTAAACTAGCTTTTAGATCAAGATTTATGGCGTCGCGTTGATTTCGAGTAAGTTTTTGGAGTTCCTCATTGGTCTTGCTTAGCGCGTCGTTGAGCTTATCTGCGCTAGGTTTAGCCTCGTCCATACTATCTTTGAGCGCAAAAAACGCCTCCACCGCGGCGAAAATAGCCAAAGTAGGTAAAAAGCCCATAAAAGCTGCTCTTAAAGAGCCTACGGTAACGCCGATTTTCATTAGCGCTCTATCCATAAAGCCAAGCTGTATAACTCCTGCGGCCGTTTGCGCCGCTACGGTTTTCGTCATAGCTGCATATGCAGCCATAGAGCCCTTAACGGCTAAATACGCGCCGCCCAATATACCCAGATGTTTGACTAGCGTGCCGATGCCGTTTACTACGCCTACGATAGTATCTTTATTCTCTTTTAGTGCATTTGCAAAGCCGGTTATCGCCCCGCTTATCGTTTGCGTCGCGCCCGTTGCTTCGTTTATATCGCCTACGATTAGATTTATTTCTGTTCTTAGATCGGTGAATGCTTTGCCGACGGTTACGGGCATTTGCGCAAAATCGCTGTCTATTCTACTCTTGATCTTTTCAAACGCGCCGCTTAGAGCCTCGGCGGTTAGTTTGCCCTCGCTGCCTAGTTCGCGTAGTTTGCCGACGTTCACGCCCAAGCCCTCGGCCATATACCGCAAGAGCGTCGGGCTAGCTTCGGCGATAGAGTTAAACTCGTCGCCCCTTAGCGCGCCGCTACCCATAGCTTGACCGAATTGTTTTATCGCCGCCGCCGCTTCCTCTGCGCTAGCTCCGCCCAGTTGTAAGGCTTTAGTAAAGCTTGACACCATGTTATTAGTATCTTCGGTGCTTTTACCGATATTTTTAAGAGCCGGGGCTAACTTTGCGTATAAATCTATAGTTTCTTTGATGTCTGCGTGCGTATCTCTAGCGATAGCGTGTAGGGCTTTTTGTTGTTTTGCATATTCGGCAGCCGAGCTAGTAGCCATCTTTAGGCGCGAATTTACTAAGCTCATATCGTCAGCTACTCTTACGAATTCGCGCAGCATAACCGAGCCTGCCACGGCGGCAACAGCCGTCTTTAATCCCGTAAACGAGTTAGCCAGCCCGCGCGCCGCGTTCTCAGCCTTTTTCGCTTCGTTACTTACGCTGTTTAAATCGCTTTTTAGCTTGTCCGCGCCCTCAAATTTGGCGCTAACGATCAAGCTCGCGGTTTCGGTCATAATTTGCCCCTTTTTTAATCTAGGGCAAATTGTATATGAAATTTAAGAGGGCGTTGGTTTGATTAAATTAGGCTAATAGCGCGTTGTTTTTCATAAAAAAATCGTCATTGTCAAAAATATACGCCTTGACTGCACCGATAGCCGTAAAAATCTCCTCAAAACGTTTTTGCGTTTCGTCTAATGCCTTGACGCACTTGTTTTCTTTTTGTGTATTTTTTTCGGATAGCTTTTTGTATTTGTCAAAATAATAATCCCGCTCCAGCTTTGTGTTTTTCCACATCGCCTTATAATCGGGCGAAGCTTCAAACTCCAGCTTCGGCTCTTTTGCACTTGTTAGATCGCGCCTTAGTGCCATAATTTTATTATTCGCCTGCGTTAGTTTGCCCTTATACCCGCTTATCTCTCTGCGGTGTCTTTTAGTCTTATCTATCAGCACTGCATCGAGTTCGGCTATCTTATTTACGTAGGCTTCAAATTTAAGTCGCTTTATCTCGTCGGCCATAGCATTAAAGGCATTAATGTAGGCGACTTTGAATTTGTAAAATCTCTCGCCGGTAAAACTCATAGCGAGCAAAACGAAGCCGTCTTTTGAGATTTTGTAATATGGCCGACTTTCGCCTTTTTTGTCCTTATATTCAACCAACGAAAAATTTCGTTCGTTAAATTTATCTTGCGGAAGCCTGCGGATTTGTGCTAGAATATCCGCATGTCTTTTTTCAAAGACTGACTTAATGTCTAAAGAGGTGGTATAGGTTAGGTCTCCTACCGCCTCCAACTCTACTTCACAATTATTGATAATAACTGCGTTACTCATTTTGTCTCCTTAGGTTTTGCATTAAATTAACCGAAAAAGTTAATTTATGGCATTATTATAACAAAAATCGGTTATAATGTCAATACAAAAAGCTTAATTTCAGTTAATTTTTTGTAAAATCATAACCGAATAAGTTATAAGGTTAAAAAAATGGATGTAATAAAATTTGAAGAAACCATTAAAAATATGAATTTGACAAAAAAAGACTTTGCTGATTTGACGGGCGTAGCCTACCAAACTATTATAAATTGGGGGAGTACAAACAAAATTCCCTCTTGGGTTGATAGCTGGTTTGAGAATTTTATCAAAGCCAAATCATACGAGGAAATAAAGAATAAGGTTTTTGAAGTAGAGGGTAAAGGCAGCTAAATAATAGCCGCCTTTGTTTTTTGAACGATTTTTGATGCCTTATAATATTTTGACAAAGACAATAAGCGCGACAAAAAAAAGAAACACCCAAAGCCATATTGACGCCCAGATATTATCTCTTTTTGCTATGTCCTCTATTTTTGTTCCTTGTATTATCTCTCCTGAGGGGTTGCTATTGTAACTGACGCCGACTGCTTTTTTACGCTTTTGCTCTATCGTTTGGCTTTCTCTTGCGTCCTCTTTACTTGCCGCGACGGGAGTATTTGTGTCGGCTTCCCAGCGTGGAGCGTCTTTGTTTTCTCTTGGGATTATGTAGCCTAGATTCTGGGTTGCAGGTTTTATCCCCTTAAGCACCGTGACATATTCTCCGTTTTGCATAACATACTCGTGCGTATATGCCCAGTTTTTATCTACTCTTGGGTTAATAGTTTCAGGTAGGCAATCAATTGTTTTAAAGATTTGATCTTTATCTAAAAATGGGCACAACTCTACACTTTGTATTCTTGCTTTTAACTCATTTTTTATTCGCCTTTTATCAAAATGCCAAACTCCGTCTTTGTCAAGCGCTCCATATTCTAGCCAGCCGCCGCCCCAAGGATAAATTGGCATTTCTAGCCGCTTGCATCCCCAAATATTTCTTTCCGTTTCATTATGAACACCATAGCAATAATCTACCCAGTTTGGGGCTTCTCTCATTGTCCTAAAACAGCCCAACCCATAATAAGTCAGATCTCTTTTTGTTCTAACTCTGCCATTTATCAGCATCTTTGAGCTTTTCCAGTTACCGATTAGATCGTAAATGTTTATCAACAAATCTATTTCAGTAGTTGGTATGGTTACTTTATGCGTGATATTATTACCATCGCCAAATACAGAATAAGTCGTGATATTGATACATATTGCTACAGCCTTTTCGTAGCTTTGCGACGTGCTGTATCCGAATTCAAAAAAAGCATAATTCTCGCCGATACTTATTTCCGACAACGGCTTGTCTTTTTTATCTACGGGATCGCCACAGTGGGGGCAAAATTTAGAGCCTTTGGTTATTTTACCGTTGCATTTATCACATATTAAGGTCATTGGTTTTTGCC
>CAUQMN010000085.1:0-5771 GCA_963518765.1 uncultured Campylobacter sp. | reverse complement strand
GTGTCCGCTGATGTTGCCGATTACCGTTAGCTCGCTAAAGTTTTCGTTAAATTTAAGGTTTTTTAGCTCCAAATTTCGCTCGTACTCTCTTGAGTGCCTTAAAGCAAAAACGCTCGGCTCAAAAACCCCCTCTTGCGAGACGTAGATATCGTCTCTAACCTGGCCTTTTAGGCTAAAGATTCTCGCTCTAAGAGCCGGAAATTTATTTAAAAATATTTTGAGGTTTTTCTTAAATTTAGGATGGCTATTTGCCGCTCTCTCTGTTAAATTTATACCGAATTTAAGCGCTTTTTTGAGATTTTCTTTAGCTAAATTTTTGCAAAATCTTAAAAATTTATAGACCAAAATAAGCGGCTTTGCGACTCTTTTAAATTTAGCGACGAAAATTTTAAGCTGCTCGATATCGTTTTTGATAACGGGAGCTTCGTTTTCTAGGACGTAGACTTTGTGATTTAGCGCGAGATATTTGCCTAGTAGATTTTCTAAATCTTCGTGTAGGCGCGCGTTTTGGGCTCGTAAATCATCTATCTCAAGCGAGCTTTTCCACAGCGCTTCTTTCGTCTCCAAAGAGCCCTTCCAGACGTCGTTTTTTAGCTCGAGCATCTGCGTTTTATTTTCAAATGCCGATATGTCGAATCTATCGGCTAACTCTTCAAAACTATAACCGCTTTTAGCCGCGTTTAAAAACGCTTCGCGCGTTTTCTCGTCGCCGTTTTTAAGCCCCAAAACCGCGTAATCAAGCCCCACGCTGCTCAAAACGTCTCTTAGCGTGACGTTTTGGTTCTCTAAATCCTCGCTAAAGCTCAAATTTGAGTTTAGCCTCATCATAAACGTGTTATTAAAGCCCTCAAATTCGCACAGATACTCAAGCAGCATCGGCGGGATAGGCTTAACGTGCGTCGCGTCGAGATAGAAATTTAGCGTAGCGACGCGTAAATTTTCCGGATTTGGCGTTTCAAGTATCAAGATGCCGCCGTCTTTGAGAACTCGGCGCGCCTGCTTGATTAGCTCGCAAAGCTCGCTAAACTCCAAGTGCTCCGCAAGCTGAAAGGCGCTAACTAGCGCAAGGCTTGAGTCTTCCAGCTCGCTTAAAAACTCTATCGCGCCTTGATTTCTGGCCTCAAGCGCGTTTTTTTCGCACTCTTTTATCATCTCCTCGCTCAAGTCGCAGCCGTGCGCGGTAAAGCCGTTTTGTTTTAGAATTTCAAGCCACTCGCCTCTGCCGCAACCAAGGTCGGCCGCCGCCGGATTTTCGTTATTTTGGTTTAAAATTTGCAAAAACGGCTCGTAAGCAAGCAAGCGTTTTTTGATCTCGCTTCTATGGCCTCTAAATTTATCTTCGAAACTTTTATAAAATTTATCCATTTATTCTCTTTATTTCCAAATTCGGTTCAAGATACGCAAGACCGACGAAATCGGGTTTGCTAAAATTTACGACGTTAAAAATGATTGCGTTGTCGCGCCATTCGTAGTTATTTTGCAGATGGTTGTCGCTATCGTGCAGCGCTATCGTGACCGAAAACGACCCGACGCCCAAATTTGCGTCAAATTCAAAACTAAAGTCGTACTCTTCGCCTTTTTTTAGATTTTTTAAAGCTTGCTTTAGATGGTAAGTGTTCGTGCCGTAGACGACCTGTGAGAAGCGATTTTTGATTTGATAGCCCAGTACCAGCGAGGGTAAATTTTCGTTTGCCAGTACGGTTACTTTTAGCTTGATTTTTTTGCCAACTTCTAAATTTTGTATCTTTTTGCCTGCGGCGTCTAAAATTTCAACGTTTTTTATGCAGGCTTTTTTGTTGCCCGATACGGTTGCGGTTTTGCCGTTTTGCAGGGTTATTTGCGAGATTTGCACGTCTTGTTTTTTTGAGATTAGGGCGTTGTAATAATCAAGTACGGCTTCAGGCTCGCCGTCTTTTAAAATTTGCCCTTTTTCTAGCAAGATTACTCGGTCGCAGATCGATTTTATCGCACCGCTATCGTGCGAAACGATGATGAGCGTCGTGCCTAGGCTTTTAAATTCTTTTATCTTGTCAAAGCTTTTATGCTGGAAATACACGTCGCCCACCGATAGCGCCTCGTCGATGATGAGTATATCGGGGCGGTTTGCCGTAACGACCGAAAAAGCAAGGCGCATCTGCATGCCGCTACTGTAAATTCGCACGGGATAATCAAAATACTCGCCTATCTCGGCAAAGTCTTCGATGTAGGCTATTATTTCGTCGATTTGTTCTTTTGAGTAGCCCATGAGAGAGCAGGACTGGTAGGCGTTTTGCCTACCCGTTAGGTCGCCGTGAAAGCCCATGCCTAGCTCTAATATGGACGAAATTTTAGCCCCGCTCGTTACGCGGCCGCTTGAGGGCTTTAGCGTGCGCGAAATGATTTTTAAAAGGGTACTCTTGCCTGCTCCGTTTTGCCCGATTAGCCCGACTACTTCGCCGGCTCCCACGTCAAAGCTTACGTCTTTTAGTACGGTTTTTACGTTTTTTTCTTCTTTATTTTTGCTAAACCACGAGGCAAATCGCTTAAAGTTACTCTCGTAATCCAAGTAAGTTTTACAGATATTTTGAACCGATAAAATCATAAAACGTCCGCCATCTCTTCTTCGGCTCGTTTGTAAACGAAAAATGCGGCCCCAAGGCTTGCCGCGCCGATAAAGGCCGGATAAATCAAAAGCGAAAAATCCGGTGTCTTATCGTAGATCAAAATATCGTGATAGCCGCTAACGACGCCAACGAGCGGATTTATGTAGATAAGCTCTTGCAAATTCGGCGGCAAGATACTCGTCATATAAACGATCGGCGTTAGCCAAAATAAAAACTGCAATACGATGGCGATGATCTGGCCTACGTCGCGCATAAAGACGTTTATCACGCCGAAAAACAGCCCAAATCCGACGGCTAGCATCACCGTAACGAGGGAAAAGATCGGCAAAAAGATCAAATTTACGCCGGCAAAATGTCCCAAAAAAGCAAATACGACCGCAATAGAGACGAATAAAATGAGATTGTTTATCGCCGAGCTTAAAACTACGGTAGCAGGAAGTACGATTTTGGGGAAGGACATTTTTTTGATTATGTTGGCATTGTCGGTAAAAATGCCGATACAGCGCGAAAAAATCTCGCTAAAAAGCATCCAGCAAAGCATCCCGCTCATTAGGTAGATAGCGTAGGCGTATTTGCTATCGATGCCGGGCAGCTTGGCTGAGAGTACCGAGGAGAGTATGGTCGCGTAGATGAGCACCTGGGCTAGAGGGTGAAGTATCGCCCACGCTACGCCCAGCTTGCTTTTTGCGAATTTGGTTATAAACTCGTTTTTGACCGAATTTACGATAAAAAACCTATACGTATAAATATTTGAAAACAATCTTTCGTCCGATTTAGCTAAATTTGCGTGATTTTACCAAATAAAAGCTGAAAAATACGGCTTAAAAGAAACCGCGGCTTGCTTTTAAGGCTTTTTGAGTTTGGCGTTATTTTAAATTATAGACCCATAGCCTATAAGCTAAACCCGTCATCAACTACTATATTTTGCCCATTTACAAATTTAGAGCTATCGCTTAAAAGATAGATGAGCGCTCCTGCTATATCGCTTGCATCAAGCATTCCTTTTGTTCCGCATCTTCTTTTGTATTGGCTTAAAAACGGCTCCGGCTGTCCGTCTAAAATCCCGCCGGGGCTTATGGCGTTTACTCTTATATGATCTTTTTTAAACATTTTTGCCATATATTTTGTCATACCGATTAATCCGTGCTTGACGGCGGTGTACTCGATGGGCGAGTGCATATTCGTACCCTCATAGGTCTCAAACGCCGGCGCTCCGATACCTTGAATAGACGAGATATTTATGATATTCCCATATCCTTGCTCTAAAAAATACTTAACGAAAATTTGCGAGATATTAAAGTATCCGCCAAGATGCAATGAGACGAAATCGTTAAAATCTTGCATATCTATCTCAAAAAATTTCTTGCCGAAATTTTTGCTTATAGGGTATGCGTTATTTACCAGAGCATCTATCCTGCCGTATTTATCGCGTAAAATTTTAATCGCCTCTTCGACCGAACACTTAGAGCAAATGTCGATATTTAAAACTTCTATTTTAGCTTTTGCATTCGTTTTTAAAATTTCCTCTTTTAGAGCGCCGGCCTTAGCGACGTTAGTCTCTGCGATTACGCCCGCGCCGTTTTGGGCGACGATAGCTTTTATAAAAGCGCTTCCTATGCGTCCTGCGCCGCCCGTTACTACGATCACTTTATCTTTTAGCATTTTTTTCTCCCATCAAAAATTCGACGAATTTAAAATCAATCTCGCTATCTATGTCTATCGATCTTTCTTCCGGCATTACGTAAAGTCCGGTTTTTGGTAAAAATACGCTATCTTCATTTAGCAAAACATCTCTTTTCCAGATGTAAATAGACGCGTTCATATCGTAAGTTTTGGGTGCGTCTTGGCGGCAAAGTATCTGTTTTTGCGGTTTTTTAGATAGTCCGACCGAGCCGTCTTCAAAAATTTCGATCAAGTTAAAGTAAGGGCTTCGCCTGCTTGGAGCCGCCGTGATTAAATTTTCGTTGCCGTCTTTTAAAAACTGATTAAAAGAGTCTATGATGTCGCTAACGTCCCTCAAAGGCGAGGTGGCGTCTAGATCTATGACGTAGTTGAATTTTTGATTAAAATGAGCCTCGCTTCTTAAAAGCGCGTCTTTTATGGCGTCTAGTTTGCCTGCCGCGTCGCTAGCTAGCGCCGCATCTCTTTTAAAAAACGCTTCGCCGCCGAATTTAACCGCGACATCTGCGATGAGGTCGCTATCGGTGCTGATTACTACGTGCTTAAAAAGTCCGCTTTGCCTGGCTTGCTCTATGGAGTGGGCGATTAGGGGCTTGCCTAAAAGCTCTCTTATGTTTTTGTTTTTGACGCCTTTGCTACCGCCTCTGGCGCATATCGTGCATAAAATTTCGCTCATCTTTGCTCCTGAATTTCTTTGATGATCTCCATGGTTTTCAGTCCTTCGTTAAAATCGCAGGCGAGTTTTTGCTTGCCCAAAATATCTTGATGCATCTTTAAAAACATAAAATTTCGCTCAAATTTTCTAGCTTTGTATCTTTTTTGTTCGCCTGATTTATCCTTTTTGATTAGCTCGTTTGAGATAAAATTTAGCGTATATGTCGCATCGTTTGTTTGGATAATTAAATTTCTATAAACGGCGTGGCTTAGGTAATCTATGCTAATGCTAACAAAGCCGAATTTGCTTTTTGCGATTATTAGGCATAAATCGTCGCTTGAAATTTGCAGATCCGATACTTTGCCGTTTAGGCTTTTGATATCGGTTAGCTCGCCGCTAAGCCATGCGGCGTAGTCTATTTCATGGCTTAGATCAAGCAGCACTCCGCCGCCCATTTTGCCGTTTGCGCTGTAGCATTTCGTGTAATCCCCGCTTCTCCAAGTCGGCAGATACTGACCGCAAACAGCGTTTAGGTAGATGATTTTTTCGTCTTTTAGCATATTTTTAAGGCGGCTAAGCAGCGGATATAGCCTACTAAAATTTGATTAATTTTTGGACGGAAGCTATAAAAAGTATCAAAAAGCGGCTTTTCGCAAAGGATAATTTTGCCTTTTATATTTTCGTCTAAAAATTTTAAAATTTCAAGATGCGTGCTAGTGGGCGTCGCTATGACGAAATAGTCAAATTCTCCCAAATTCGCGTCTTTTAAATTTTTATAGCATTTTTTATCCGCTACGTTTTGACCGGTGATTAGCTCTACGCGAGCGCAAATT
>CAUQMN010000084.1:0-5787 GCA_963518765.1 uncultured Campylobacter sp. | reverse complement strand
TAGCGTGATGCCTAGCACTTTTTCGATGTTGTCTTTTTTGATCTCAGGATATCCGCCCTTAACGAACGAATCTACGGGCGCGCTACCGTCTGCGGCTAACTGGCTAACTCCGTTATGCTCTAAGCCGAAGCGATTTCTAAAACCCATACCGCCCTGTCTAACGGATTTGTTTATGTCGTAAAGTATCGGGCTACCCGGATGATCCTCCGTCCAGCACGGCCACGGCAGACCGTAGTATTCGCCTTCGACTACGGTGCCCGGTTTTCCCAGACTTGTTTTTTCGTCAAATTTGTCCCAGTTTTCTTGGTGCTTTTTGAGTCTCTCCGGAGTCCAACCCGTCATGCCGATAGTTTTTATTATATTTGCGATCTCGCGCGTAGCGACTTCAGGCCACTCGATCTTGCCTTCAGCATCCCTGATCGTGCGCGTTAGCTCGTCATAGTAGCCTAGCCTTTTGGCAAGCTCAAATAAAATTTCGTGATCGGGCATACTCTCAAAGAGAGGCTCTACGACCTGGCTTCTCCACTGGCCGCTGCGGTTTGTCGCTACAACCGTACCGCTGGTTTCAAACTGCGTCGCCGCAGGCAGTATATAGACGTCGTCTTTTTTGTCCGTTATCACGCCGGCATCGTTTACGAAAGGATCTACCAGCACTAAAAGCTCAAGCGCATCTAGGCCTTCTTTTACTTTTACTTGTTGCGCGGTTGATGTGATACCGTTGCCTATTACTACTAAGGCTTTTATACTGTCGCCGGCATTATCTACGGCTTCGTTGCCGTTTTTACCGTCAAGCACGCCCGCCCACCATTTTGACAGCGTAAATCCGGGCTTAAACATCATTTCAGGCTTAACGAAATTCTTTTGGAGCCATTCAAAATCGACCTTCCACATCTTAGCGAAGTATTTCCAGTTGGCTTCGTTTTTTGGATAGTACCCGGGTAGCTCAGTCGGCAAATTCGCCATATCTGTCGCGCCTTGAACGTTGTCGTGACCGCGCAGAATATTACAGCCGCCGCCTGATACGCCCATATTTCCTAGCACTAGTTGCAGGATCGGAGCGATACGAGTGTTTGAGCTGCCTATGGTGTGCTGAGTTAGACCCATCGCCCAAACGACCGATCCCGGGCGATTTTTGGCATAAACTTCGGTTATCTCAAGAAGCGTCTCTTTTTTGATCCCGCAAACATCGGCCACGACTTCAGGCGTCCATTTGGCAGCCTCTTCGCGGATCAGATCCATACCGTAGACGCGGTCGTTTATAAATTCCTTATCTTCCCAGCCGTTTTGAAATATGATATTCATCATGCCGTACATAAAAGGTATATCCGTGCCGGTGCGAATTTGAGCAAAATAATCAGCCTTAGCCGCAGTTCTCGTGTATCTTGGATCGACCACGATTAGCTTTGCGCCGTTATTTTCCTTCGCTTTTAGAAAATGCCTAAAGCCGACCGGGTGGTTTACCGCCGGATTTGCGCCTACTATAAAGATAGACTTCGCGTTTTGGATATCTCCAAGATGATTGGTCATAGCTCCGTAACCCCAAGTATTCGCCACACCGGCGACTGTAGAGCTGTGTCAAAGACGTGCTTGGTGATCTAGATTATTAGTCCCGAACATCGCTACGAATTTGCTTATATAATAGCTTTGTTCGTTGCAATCTTTTGCAGAGCCTAGAAACATTACTTGCTCTGGATTTTTTTCGCGATACGCTTTTAGTTTGGCACCGATTTCATCAAGAGCCTCTTTGTAGCTGATGCGTTTCCATTTGCCGCCTACTTTTTTCATCGGGTATTTTACGCGGCAGTGAGAGCGCACCATATCGATGACGTCGCTGCCCTTACAGCAGTGGCCGCCAGCACTTACCGGGTGATCTTGAGCTACCTCTTGGCGTACCCAAACGCCGTTTTCTACCTCGGCGCGCACTCCGCATCCAACGGAGCAAACCGTACAAACGGTTTTTACGATTTTAGAGTTTGGAAACGGATTTGCCATCTCTTCTTTTGTGGCGCTTCTAGTTACGCCGCTAGCAGCCAGCCCGCTCATGCCGCCCGCTACGCCCGCTAGCGCGGCCATTTTTAAAAACGATCTTCGCCCGACTGCGTTTGAGTGGGGCATAAGACGTAAATTTGCCTCAGACATATTTATCCTTTCTTAAATTTTATTATTTTGCTTGTTCGTAGTATAGATCCCAGTTTTTGCTTCTTTTATAAAGCACTTCGGTCTTTTTGCTTTTACCGTATTTTAGGTTTGACGCCGCTGCCGTCGCTACTCCGGCCGTAGCCGCTACCGCGCCGACTAGCCCCGCCTTTTTTAAAAATTCTCGCCTATTTTTTTGCATTTTCTTCCTCCATAGCTTTTAGCTTTCTCACTCGGTTTTTTTGTCTTCTTATAGCCTCAGATCTTGAAACTCCATCCAAGGTCTTTTTGCTTTCGCCTTGATTTATAGGACGAGGCGCGTTTAAAACTACGCGCTCAAACTCTATAAATCCTTGCAAAAGCACTGCGACGTCTTTGTAAACTTCGCTGCTTTCGTGGTTAAAAAGATCATTTATAAACTCGTCGATGTTTGGATTTATGATCTCTTTAAAAAGCTGTTCCTCAAGCTCGCCGTATAGCTCCAACTCGCTCTCTCGCGCGATAAATTCGCTCATTAGCGCAAACACGAAGCCCACGTTGTCTTCGTTTTCTTTAAATTTAGCCTCATCGCGTCTAAGGTCTGTGCGGGCTAAAATTTTACGCACTTTAGCGCAGGCATGCCCAACCTCGTAGCCCTCGTCGTAGTAGGACAGCGAGTTTCTAAGCGGACTTGGCAGAGCGTGGAAAATTTCGTCAAATTCATCCGCTAAATTTTGTGGATTTTTTTCGTCGAATTTTGCCTGTATGCGCATTATCGCGGCGGCCGATTCTTCGTTTAGAGCGTGCGCCGAGGCAAGGCCTAGCATCGCGTTTACGCCGCTAAATCTGTCGGCTTCTTGGCTAAAAATGAAAAAACGCGAAAATAGCGAGTAATAAAGCCCGCGTCCTGCCGCAAATTCGCCCTTGCTAGTCATTGCCTTCCTTTATCATTTTTATCTATTTTTTGAGATTTTTCTCGGTTGTGAAACTATACTACTTTTTGGCTTATTTCTTATACTTAAAAAAAATTAAATCAAAAAAATTAATATACGCTTAAATATGCCTTAATTGCATATTACTTGTAGCGAATTTTAGAGGATAAAAGAAATATGAAATTTACGCATATATCTTGCATTTACGTTTTATTTTGATATTTACTTTTAACTAGGCTATTTTAACGGGCGCTAAACGAGCCTAAATTTAAAACCTGGAGCGAAATTTGCAAAATTTGAGGCTCATTCAAGCCCCAAAAACGCTCCTTCGTCAAATTTAAAATAAATCCTCTCGCCGATATTAAATTTTTGCGAATTAGGCGCCAGGGTTTTTATCAAAAAGTCGCCGATTTTGATTTTTACCAAAAGATCTTTGCCAAGATAGAGCGAAACCGAGTGCAAGATGCCGCCTAAGTAGCCTTCTATCGGCGTTTTGCTTAGCGTTATTTTACTTGGATTTACGGCGATTTTTACGGCGTTACGTAAATTTTGCGGCAAATTTACGACCGCATTTTTGTCAAATTTTAAAACCCCGTCCCGCGCGTCGAAAATATTTTTGTATTCAAATTCGCACACGCGGCCCTTGTGTAAAAAGACGTTTTCTTCGGCGACCGCGCTTAGCCATTTATCATCGTGGCTAGCGATCACAAAGCCGCAGCCGTATCTTTGCCGCATATAAAGCACCGCCTTGCCAAACAGCTTTGAAGTGCCCGCGTCCACGCTGTTTGTCGGCTCGTCGAGTAGATATAGCCGCGATCTAAGCGCCAAATTTAACGCAAAGCTAACGCGCTGCGTCTGCCCGGAGCTTAGCTCAAAGTGGCGCTTGTTTAAAAAGCTCTCGTCAAGCCCGACCAAATTTAACGCCTCGCTCGCCCTTTCGTCAAATTCTCCCAGTACTCCGCGGCTTTTTAAAACGGCTTTAAAATTTTCCCTTACGGAGCGTTTTAAAAGTGCCGGTTCTGGCAACAAAACGCTAACGTCGCGCAGTAAATTTAGACTCGGCGCGCTGCTTCCCCACAGCCGCACTTCGCCCGAGCTTGGCTTTTGCAAAAACGACATCACTCGCATCAGCGTGCTTTTGCCGCTGCCGTTGCTGCCCGTTAGCGCAGTGATTTTGCTAACGTCGATATCAAGGCGCGGGATGTTTAAAATCTCGCTCGCGCCGTAGTTTAGGCGTAAATTTCTAACGTTTATCACCGTGCGCCTTTCTCGTTAAATTTGCATAAAAGCTCAAATTTGACGCGCCTAGCCCGCTTTGTGCGAGCTTAAAATTTCTAAATTTATCAAATTTCATTTATCCAGCCTTTTTAGCGCGTGTATCGCCAAATTTACGGCAAATGCGATAAAGATGAGCACCAAAGCCAGCGCTATACCCATCGCAAACTCGCCCTTATTCGTCTCCAGCGATACCGCGGTCGTGATCGTGCGGGTGAAGTATTTGATATTTCCGCCGATCATCATCGCCACGCCGACCTCAGCCACGATACGCCCGTACGCCGTCGCTACGACTACCATCAAAGCATATCTTAGCTCGTAAAGCACGCAGCCAACGAGCCTTGGCGCGCTCAGGCGTAAATTTAGGATGGTTAGATAGTGCTTTTTGTCCATATTTTCGACGACGCTAGCGCTTAGCGAGACGATGATAGGCAGAGCCAGCACGAACTGGCCGAGCATAACGGCCTTTAGCGTAAAAAGCAGTCCAAACTCGCCAAACGGGCCGTTTCGCGTGATAAAGGCATACAAAATAAGCCCGATAGCAACGGTGGGCATCGCAAGCGCCGTATCGCTAAGCAATCGTAATACTCGCCGTCCGCGAAAATCGTAAAATCCCAGCGTAAATCCAAGCGGAAAGCCGACTAAAATCGCAAAAAATATCGAAACGCTCGAAGTGTAAAGCGTCGCCCTGATCGCCGAATACGTCTCCTCGTCGCCGCTAAAAAGCAGTCTAAAGGCATCCAAAAATCCGTTTAGTAAAAAATCCAAATATTCTTTCCTTTGTATATTTCTTAAGTATTAATTTAATGTGCTATAATAGCATACTTTTTAAAAAAGGAGAAAAATGAAAAAAGTAATATTAGGCTCGCTAGTTGCGAGCGTTTTGGCGTTTGCGGGCGATAGCGAACTCATCATGGCTACCACTACCAGTACCGATAATACGGGGCTACTAGATGCGATCTATCCTGCGTATAAGGCAAAAACCGGCGTCGATATCAAATGGACTGCCGTAGGCACTGGAGCGGCTTTAAAACTAGGCGAAAACTGCGATGCGGACATACTTTTCGTGCATTCGCCAAAAGTTGAGAAAGAATTCGTAGAAAAAGGCTTTGGCGTCGAGAGAAAAGCCGTAATGTACAATGACTTCGTCGTCATCGCCGATAAATCTATCGCCGATAAATTTAAAGGCAAAGACATCAAAGAGAGCTTTGAGCTGATCAAAAAAGAGAACATCAAATTTTTCTCTCGCGGCGATAAATCAGGCACCGACAACAAAGAAAAAGGTATCTGGAAAAAAATCGTCGGCGAAGTACCTGAAAAAGACGGCTGGTACATGCAAACCGGCCAAGGCATGCTAGCTACTATCAACGCAGCAGCCGAGCAAAAGGGCGTTACTTTCACCGATCGCGGCACCTACATCAAGTACGAGGATACCAAAAAAGGCGCGCCTGAGATGGTCATCATC
>CAUQMN010000083.1:0-5818 GCA_963518765.1 uncultured Campylobacter sp. | reverse complement strand
GAATAGGCAAAATCTCGGTAGCTTCGTAAAGGCGCGGGTCATGCCGAGCGCAAAACTAAACGCGACGATAAAATTTGGATTAGCTGCCTGCTAAAATGCATTTTAAGCAGCCCGTAAAATCAAATTTGCATTTCGGCGCCGTAAATCAGCACAGCATTAAGCGCTAAATTTATCCAGACAAGCTATCAAGTTTACCCTCCGTCTGCGCATGCACTGTCGCACAAAAAGACGTTTCTAGCGCACGCTTTGCCTCCGCGTTTAAATTTCCTCAAATTTGCCGCGCGCAGTGGTTAGATATTTAATAATTTTGGCTAAATTTACGAAATGTTTTATGTTTTATCGTCTTTAGTCATTATTTTTATGAATTACGTTTCTTATCGCGGGCTTTTCGCGGATGCCGCGCTCAGGCCGCTTGCTGTGCATAAAAGGGCGCTTGGGCTGTTTTTCCTGACGCTTGCTATTGGCGGCGTCGCGCTTGCTTTTTCGCTGCGGTTTAACTTTTTAGGACCTAGCCTTCGCATCGCCTGCTCGCTTATGCTAGCGCTGACGTTTATCATCTTTTCGTTCGTGCTTTTTACGAACGTCGCGGCCTTCATCGCCCGTCCCGTAACCAAGCGCGCGTTTAGCGAGAGCAGGCGTAAATTTTTGCGCATATATCTTGACGTCACGATACTTATATTGGCGTTTAGCTACTTTTTTAGAGGTATCTTTAACGCCGTAAAATTACCCGAAGTAAAAGCCCAAGATATCGAGCTAAAGGGGCTAAATGGCGAGCTAAAGATCGCGGTTTTAACTGATATCCATCTGGGCGATTTTTTAGGAGCGGACTTCGCGCGGGCGGTAACCGGGCGCGTAAACGAGCTGGATGTCGATGCGGTCGCGATCGTGGGCGATATCGCGGATCTGCCGCCGCACCGTTTGGCCGAGTTTATCGCGCCATTTAACGAGCTAAAGAGCAAATACGGCACCTTTTACGTGCCGGGCAACCACGAGTACTATAGCGGCATCGATGGCACGCTAAAAGCGATCCGCGAGACGACGAATTTTAAAATTTTAGGCAACGAAAACGCGCGAGTGGGCGGGGTAAATTTAGCCGGCGTTTATGATATCATCGGTCTTAGATTTAAAGCATACGAGCCCGATCTAGTCGCTGCTCTGGATGGTCGCGACGTAAATTTGCCTACCGTTTTGCTCGCTCATCAGCCTAAATTTTTAAAATACATGGACGAAAGCGCGCCCGTGGATCTAGTGGTGAGCGGACACACGCACGGCGGACAGATTTTTCCGTTTTCGCTACTGGTAAGGCTGGATCAAAAATACGTCGCCGGGCTATACCGCGCGAATGAAAATACGCAAATTTACGTTAGCCGAGGCGCCGGGTTTTGGGGGCCGCCGGTGCGCGTGATGGCGCCTAGCGAGATTTCGTTATTAAGACTAAAAGGAGTTGTATGAGGGGACTTATTTCTAGGATATTCGGGTTTGTAGCGGCGGTTAAATTTCCGAGATTTTTGCAAACATTTATCAACGAAAAATACGTAAGCGGCTTTAAAATCGATATGAGCGAGTTTAAAGAGCCAAAGGAGTATGAGAGCCTGACAGCGCTTTTTACCCGCGAGCTACAGCGTCCGCGAAATTTCGACGTTTCGCCGCAGGCTTTCATCAGTCCTAGCGACGGCACGTGCCTGGAGCGCGGAGTTAGCAAGGAGCTAAAGGCGATCAGCGTCAAGGGACACGAGTACGGTATAGCAGAGCTTCTAGGCGACAGTATGGAGCGCAGGGAGCGAGACGCCGAGCTAGAGTACGTAAATATTTATCTGAGTCCGCGCGACTACCACCGCTATCACGCGCCTTGCGATATGAGGATATTATCTGCGCTATACGTGCCGGGCGAGCTATATAGCGTGGCCGTTAGCGCGCTGCTAAAGGTACCTAATCTATACGCTAAAAACGAGCGTGTGGTGCTAAAATGCGAGCTTGGAAGCGGCAAAAAGATGTGGCTGGTCTTCGTCGGCGCGCTAAACGTGGGCAAGATGAAATTTGACTTTGACGCGCGCATACAGACTAACGCCTGCGCCGGCAACGTCGCGCTCTACGAATACGAAAATTTAAGCGCGAAAAAGGGTGAGCAGCTGGGGATGTTTGAGCTGGGCTCGACGATCCTCATCATTAGCGAGCAGGGCGCGGTCAAATTTGATCTAGCAGCTGAGCAAAAGCTAAAATACGGCGACAAAATAGGAACTATCAACTAAGGAGGCGCAATGGGAACGCAGCTAGTCGAACAAAACGAGCTAAAAGAGACGCTAGAACTAAAAGAACGCATCGAAAACAACACGGTGGTCGAGCTCTGGGAAAAACAGCGAGGACTACGAGCGCCTGGCGAGCGCGACGCGCAAGACTATGCGATATATCAACGACGAGCAGATAAAGAGCTTTGCCGAAAAATTAAATCAAACGAACGAAAAGATCTTAGATTTGACCTTCGAGGGCGTGAAAAAGCATCACGAAAAGAAATTCGAGCAGATCAGAAAAAAGCAGAAAAACTACGTCGCTTTGACCTTGGCCTTTGTTGTCGGCGTTTTGATCGGCGCTTTAGCGGTTTGGATAGCGTTTAGGATTTTTGCGGGATAGATTTGGTTTTGGGCTCGGTTGCTTGCGATGCTTGCGCGCCGGGAGTTTTATTTTGCGCGGTTTTTGGCAAATTTGACTTTTAAACCGCGCGATTGCTTGCGGCTTGGACGCGAGGGCTTAAATTTGACGTTTTGATTTTTGGGTTTGCTTTGGCGGTTTGCTTTAAATTTGAGCACGGCAGCTTTTGAAATTTGCTTGTTGTTGTGTGCTTGGCTCAAATTTGATTTCGGGCTGCGGCTGTAAATTTGATCTTTTTTACTATGGCGACCATCAAGCTCGCCTCAACTTTTTATTCGGCGGATTGAACTGCTTTTTTGTTTATAAAATGCGTTATAAGTTTATAAAATTTTCATCTCAAATTTAGCCGCCGACTTACGTATCTGCACAAAAAGCTAAATTTTTATCTTTCTCGTCGCATGACGGATGATTTGCTGCGTATTTTTATTTTGCGAGCTTTGCCAGCGCACGAGCAGCTCTTTTGCAGCGGCAAAATTTACCTTTAGATAGTCCGCGGCGTTGTTTGCGACAGAGCGCTGTACGAAGCGCACATCATCCTCTTTAAGTATCTCTAGCACCGCAAAAACCGGGCTTGGGTCGCTGATGAAAAGCTCCAGTTTGCTAGCCCACGGAAGCTTTGGTCGCAGGCCCTCGGATGCCAGCCTACGCAGATGAAAATTTGACGAGCGCGCCCACTGCGTCATGGTTTTTAGCGAGTCTTGCGGATATTTTTTGATAAAGGCGCGCACCGCATACTCACCCGTGCCGCGCTTCGTGATTTCCTTAATCGCACTCATCGAGGTTTCAAAGTCGTCTAGGCCGTAAATTTCTACGTATTTTGCCAGCGGCAAAGTCCAGTAAAAGTGTTTAAACATGCCCGTTTCGTTCGGGTTTTCTTCACCTAAAATCGCGACCAAAATCTCCGCCGCACGCCTAAAATCGGGCGGCAAAAGTTCATTTAGCGCGTTTGCGTGTGCCAAAATCATTTGCGAATAACCTAGACTCGGCGTACTCTTTGCGATTTGCCCGCGGTAGCTCTGCGCGTCAAATTTAGGATAAACCGCTTTTATCTTTTGCGATAAAATTTGCGCTAAATTTTCTCCGAAATGCACAGCCAGTCCGCCGTTTTCCATGTTTTTCCTTTGGGTGGTTTTATCTAACGTTTAAGCAAGCGTGAAGCGTAAATTTACCGCCTAGAACCAAGCGGCGTTAAATTTGTAGCCGTTACGCTAGTCAAAATTAGCCGCCCGTGCAAGCAAAGCGTCAAATTTGTCGCGGTTTTTTGGGTCAAATTTGAATATCGGCCCGCAAAGAGGGCACTAAATTTAGCGGCGGCTAAAATAACGCCCGAAAGTAAATTTATTTACACTCGACCTGCGGCATCTGCGCTAAAAATATCGGCATTTTTTGCTTGATTAGCGCGTGAAATTTGCTTCTATCCGCGATATTTAGAAACTTTAGCGCGTAGTGCGTGACTCTAAGCCCGCAGTTAAGGCTCTTTACGTTGATTAGATTGATCTCGTAGTTGTCAAAATCGGGGTTGTCCGCGATCGGATAGTATATCGTGTAAGCTTGATACTCTTTATCGTTTATAGACTTGAAATCATACTCCGCTTTGCCGAATTGTCCGCTTTTTAGCGCGGTTATAAAGGCTCTTTGATATTCGTTGATATCGGCGTTTTCATCGACGGTGACGCTTACAAGCTTGCTCCATTTAAAGCCCACTTTTTCATTCGGTAGATAAAACTCGGCCGTTCTTGCGTTTTTTTGCTTTAAGACGAATTTTTCGCCGTCTATGGCTACCTCGTTTGGTAGATTTACGCTATCTAGCGCGCTTTTTGGCAACTCTATCTGCACGGTTTTAGGCTGGGTGCAGCCGCCTAAAAATAAACAAACGACCGCAACGGCGGCAAGCGAAACTCTTTTAAAACTCATGTTTTTCTCCTTTATTAGTTGATTTTTTAAACTTCATGCACTTTTTAGCTAGCCCCGCCTCGCACTCTTTTTCGTGCAGCTTTTGTGCCTTTTGGCGTAGCGCGGCGGCTTGCTTTTTGTCGCTACTTTCAAGACGGCGTACTAGATTTAGACACCCGCGCCTCGCCGTCCTTTTCGCAAGCCTCGCGAAAAAGGCTCTCGGCCTCATTTTCGTCCGCTTTTATCGCTTCGCCTACGCCTCTTTCGTAGATCGCGCCCAGGTTCGTGGAGGCCGGTTTTAGCCCGTTGTAGCAGGCGATTCCGTAAAAGTTAAAGGCTTTTGCTATATCTTGCGGCGCGTCCGCACCCTCAAAATACGCGTCCGCTAGGCTCTCGCAAGCATCTAGCCGCCAAAGCAGGCAGGACTTTTCAAAAAGCTCCGGTGCGCGCGGAACGTCCTTTTTTACGCCTCGTCCCTGAGATAGCATCTGCTAAGCTTGGCACAAGAAGCTCCAAATCCGCCTTCGCAGGCTTTCTCGCGAAATTTGACCGCCTGCTCGCTATCTTGCCGCGCTCCGCCGAGCCCCTTTGCGTAGAGCTCTCCTAGCGCCGCGCAGCCGTTTGCTACGCCTGCGTCGCAGAGCTTTTGCCTAGCTCGTAGGCCGCCTCAAACTGCCCGCTTTGATACTGCGCCCAGCCGCCCTGTAGCTCGTCTAGACGCTGGCTACCCTCGCATTTGTAGGCATTTGCGGCGCAGGCTTTGTCGTAGTAGGATCTAGCAGCCTTGATATCCTGCGCAAAACCCGTCTCGCCGTTCTCGTAAACCCTGCCCAAAGCCTCGCACGCTTCGTAAATTTTACTCTCGCAGGCAAGCGAGTAAAATTTGAGCGTGTTTTTCGAGTTTTTCGCGGCTTCGTTGTTTGCGTCCTCCCGGCCGTCCGCGTACATGCGCTTAGATAGTAGCAAACTACGGCGTATCCGCGCTCGCAGGCTTTTACGCAGAGGTTTAGCGCCTTGCTTTCATCAGGCCGCGACGCCGCTGCCCGCTTCGTAAATTTGAGCTAGATTATAGCAGCTTAAACCAAATCCTTTTTCGCAGGCTTGCTTAAAAATCTCGGCGGCTTTGGCGTGTTCCCCGCTGTTTTGGTGTAGCGAAGCTAGGCTGTCGCAGCCGCTTAGCTCGCCCGCGTCGCAGGCTTTTTGGTAAAATTTACCGGCTTTTGCGTCATCTTGCTTTACGCCTCTGCCGCTTTGGTATAAAAATCCAAGCCTTACGCAT
>CAUQMN010000082.1:0-5821 GCA_963518765.1 uncultured Campylobacter sp. | reverse complement strand
CGCGTACGCTCTCGCCGTGCTCGCCTTGACCGAAAAGCTCCATGCCCTCTTTTAGCTCTATGCCCGCAAATTGCTCTTTAGGTAGCATTTGAACAGCGCTAGAGTCGTACTCACCGCAAGCCTGCGCAGCCGGGATAACGATAACCTTCGTTTCGCCTTTGTTTAGTTTTAGAACCTCTTCCTCTAACTTCTCGATGATATGACCGCGACCAGTTAAAAAGGAAATTTCCTGCCCTACTTGCATATTGGACTCTAACATTTCTCCTGTTTTTGCGTCTTTTAGCTCATAAAACATAGCTATAACTTGTTCTTTCACGTTTTTCTCCTATTTATGAAAATAACGTGATTATATCGTTAAATTTATTAAAAAAGTTTTAGTTTCGAGTGGGTGCGGCTTTGGCTTCTTTGCTGTCGGGATAGCCTAGTTTTAGCGCTTTGTAAAATTTATTTGCGCTTGCCGTGTCTTTTATCTTATCAAAGCTGATAGCCGTATGATAAAGAAGCTTTGGGGTATAGTCGGCTTTGTCATATAGCTGAATGCTCTGCTGGTAGTATTTTATAGCGTTGTTATAGGCTTTTTGCTGATACGCTATCTCGCCAAGATAAAAATTTGCCATTGCAGGCTTATGATCTTTGCTTAAAAGATACTCGTATCTAGCTTTCGCATCGTCGAGTTTACCTGCGTCAAATAGCTTTTTAGCTTCGCTTGCCACATCTTGATTTTTTTGTTTAGTAAAATCAGTCTTTGGAGTTTGCGACTCGGCGACCGGGCTATTGCTATCTACCGGCTTGTCTTCATCGTTTTTTTTTGTGGTAGCAGGCGCAGCGTTGCTCTTATCTATCAAGGCACCCATATCTTTAAGGGCTTTGGTGATTTTAGCATTATTGGCTTCTTGTATTTTTCGACTTTCTTCTACGTATTTTTTAAGCTCCTCAAAATCGCTTTTTGCGGTAGAATTTCCGTCGTTTCCTTCAAGATCGTTTAGTCTTTTTTCTATCCTAGATATTCTTGAATTTAGCCCGTCTAATACGCTTTGCAAGCCTTCTAGGCGCTCTTGCATGGCATTTAAATTTGACTCGACGTCACCCATATTTCTACTTAGGTTTTCTACGTTTTGTTTATTTTTTAGAAACGTTTTTTCATTATCAGTAAAACCATATGGACTAGAACTATCTAAATTTCCAGCATCAAATACCGAAATTTCATTAGAAGCAGAATAAGAAAGCGTGACTCCCGCAAAAAGAGCCACGATAGTTTTTAAATTTGTCATAAATCTAAATTATGGAAGAACTTTAAATTCAGCGCGTCTGTTTTGAGCGTCGCAAGCCTTTGATTTATCTGTGCAAACGGGATTGCTTTCGCCGTAACTTACAACCATTATTCTATCTGCGTTAACGCCCTGTTTTACTAGAGCGTCTTTGGCAGCTTTCGCTCTTTTTAGACCAAGCGCATAGTTGTACTCATCGGTACCCCATTCGTCGCAGTTACCTTCTACTTTTACAGAAAGGCTTTGAGCATCCGCTTGATTAAACAAGCCTGCATTTGTATTGATAACAGGCTGCATATCGCCTTTGATATTAAATTTATCAAAGTCGAAATATACAGTTTGAACTTGACCTTCGATGCTTGAGATTAACTGTTGTAATCTCTCGCTATCGCTCATCATATTATCGCTTGAGTTCATACCGCTCATATTTTGATTAGCATCGGCGCTCATATCAACTTCAGGGGTTTTAGAGCTACAACCGCTCAACAATAAAGCTGCCACAGCAGCAGAAGCTAAAACTACTTTTTTCATTTTCATCCTTTTTATAAGATTTAATCGCTATTATATCATAAAATTTACTAAATATTACCAATCAATCGACTGAATTTTACCGATTTTTAATGGAAATTGAAAACTTTTGTTCTCGTTCACGCGAATTATACCTAAAGAACTCTGCCCGCCGAGCTCTTTTATAAATACTACGCTTTGTCCGTCGCTAGAAAATCTAGGATACAAATTTTTTCCGCTTGCGGTAAGCTGTCTAATGTAATCGGTCTGAGTAGAAATCATATAGATATTAAAATCTCTCGTGCCAAAGCTGCTCTTGCCGTCTTCTCTACTTGAATAAACTATATAGTTTTGATAAGTGCTGACGGAGTTGTTATTTTTGCCGTGAAAAACCATCTGTTCAAAACCGCTTCCGTCGACGTTTTGAGCAAAAACATTCGGATAGCCGAGCCTATCTGAAACAAAAACTACGCGTCTGTCGCCGTCGACAAAGTTGCCGTTGACGTCTATGCCGCTATAGTTAGTTACCTGAGATAGTCTTTTTGAATTTAGGTCGTATATATAGATATCAGGCTGATCTTGCGGAGCCATAGTTAGCAAAATTTTATCTCCATTTTGACTAACGTCGGAGGCTATGAGCATACCGCCCTTGCTATCTAAAATTTTAGTTTTTTGGCTGCTTGCGACGTCGTACCTATATAGCACTAAATTTTTACCGCTGTAATCAGAGTAGTAAAACGCTCTCTGGTCGGCTCCTATCCATTTAGGAAATATATTTAAACCGCCGCGTACAAGCACTTTTTGATAGGTCAGGGTATAGTCGGCTATAACGATCTCGCTTTGTTTTGAGCCTGTTCCTTTGGCGAAAATGATAAATTTCTCCATCCAATTAACAGGGGGCATTTTTAGCTCGTTAATAAGCTCAACTATCGCTTTATGCGCGATAAACGGATACTTTGCTCCGTCGTTCATATTATAAATTTTCTCGTACTGAGTGGTTGCCGTTTTGGCATTTATAAGCTTAACTCTTAAAGTAAGAGGCGAATTTGGCGAGCCTTCAAGCGCGTATCTAAAAATTAGTTGCGCGCCTTTTTCGCTCATAACGTTCGTATTTGAGTCGCCTTCATAGCTACTTGCGACATACTCGTCCACGACCTCAAAATCAGAGCTTACCTTTAGGTCTCCTAGCATAATTTTGTGAAATTTGCTCTTAAAAGCCTGATCGCCGACGGCCGTAGTGGCGTCTTGAAGCACGATTTTTGGTAGGGCTAAGCCTTTGTTAACGATAGATATTGTTGCATCAGTAGCAAACAAACCTATAACGAAACTAAGCAATATGATGATTTTTTTCATACACTTTCCTTCTTAAATTTTTTATTGTATTTCTAATTTATCCACTAGATCAAACTTATGGGAAAATATCCCATCATTTGGAATAGGAAATTTTTCAAATGTCATATCTTGTAAAAAATTTCTCACCTTATCATTAAACTCACTATTGCCAGATAAGCTTTTTATATCATAGCTGAAATTTCCATTTTGGTCTATAGAAATCAAAACAACAGCCTTATCATTTGAACCAGCCTTATATTGATTCCATTTACTAGCCAAAATTCTAGTTATTTGCCCAATATACTCATTGTATTCGCCAGTCATTTGCGACTTTGGAGTTTTTGCAACCTGATCCAAAGTAAAATTCTTGATAACGTCGCTAGCTTTTTTTTGCTCACTAGTTACCTGGCTCTTTTCCGGCTTTTTGCGACTTGGCTCTTTCGGCTGTTCTTTTTTCTTCGTAACCTTGTCCTCTTTTAGTTTAGAGGTATCGATACTGCCGAACAGATCCTTTAAATTTGGCTCTTCGACTTTTTTTTCTTCAGGTTTTGGCGGTACAGGGTCAGGCTCAGGCGGCTTGTTAGTGGTATCAGGTTTAGGTTCTTCTTTTTTAACCTCTTCCTCTTTTTTTATAGGCTGGGGTTTTTCCTCTTTTACGACCTCTTTTTTAGGCTCGGGTGCTTTTACGGTAACGTCAGGTTCGCGCTCGACTATCATAATGTCCATAAAGGCATCTTTGGTATCGGTATATTTTTTCGGCTCATCCTTAAAGTATGTAAGCTTGATAAAAATACCTATTATTATGCAAAAATAAAGAAAAGCCGACAGCACAAAGTAGCCGGAAGTGTTAAATTTGAGATCAAATTTATCCATTAGTCTGAAGCGCTACCTTTGTAAAACCAGCGTTTTTTACGCTTTTTAAAACAAACATTACATCGTCATATATAAGACTTTTGTCGGCCTTAATGTAAACGGGCGAATTTTTATCGTATCTTGCTCCGATAAGTACGATGTTATCGGGAAGCTCGCGCAAATCCATAGTGCTTTGATCTATCCTAACCTTTTTTGTAGCATCCACGATAACGGTTAAATCCTTTTTTTGGGCTGAAGAGGCTTTGGTCTTTGAGCCGTCCGGTAATAAAATTTGTTCATCGTAAACAATGGTAGGCGTAGTAACCATAAGAATCGCCAGTAAAACTAGCATAATATCTACGAGCGGAGTTATATTTAACTCCGGGGTTTCGTCAAGATTTATCATTGATCTTCTTTAAGCGTTACGAGAATATCCACCTCTCGCTTAATCACGCCCATAAGCTCGTAAGCTTTCCTCTTGATAAGCAAGCTAAACGTGTAAGCAGGTATCGCTACAAATATACCCGCTCCGGTTGCCACTAGCGCCTCGCTGATAGCAGGAGCGATAACATTTAGAGAAGAATTTCCGCCGCCTTGTCCAAGCTGAGAAAAGGTCTCCAAGATAGAAACAACCGTGCCAAAAAGTCCGATAAAAGGCGACGTAGAGGCAACTATACTAAGCCAAGTAATACCGCTGGTCGCATTTCGCTCAGCGATACTAACGGCGACCGATAGCTTCTCTCTAGATATCGAGCCGCTTACGAACCGCTTTAAAATGGATTCATTTAAAACATGTTTAGACCCGCCCATTAATAACGACTCAAGAGCATTTTGTTCTTTTTTTTGCCATGACCTAAGACCTGCCATACGAGAAAATAGTATAGTAAGGCTTATAATGAAATAAAAAGAGAGCCAGCTAAGCACGAATATAGTAATAAAACTACTTCTAGATAAGTAGTTTAAAAAAATATCAAGTCCAGCCACTATCTTGCCCGAGCCATGCTGTCTAATTTTGCCACAGTGGCAGCTATAGCGTTGTTCTCGCTACTCATACCGGCAATTAAATCCTTCGCCTTTTGCAATGAATTTGCTATCTCGCTCTCAGAATTTCCCGACACGTGAACGGCGCCGTCGGCAAGGATGGTCGCCTTGCCTTCGTTTATCTCGGCATATCCCCAGTTTATTGCGACGGCATCATGGTTTTTATCTTCGCTCTCGATGTCTATAACGCCAGCCTTTAAAAGCGATATAAGCGAGGCGTGTCCGGGCAAAACCCCAAACTCACCCTCGCTACCCGGCAAAACTACGCTTTTGATATCGTTTGAAAACACTAAACCCTCAGGCGTAACGATTTCTAAATGTAATTTATCCATTACTTTTCCTTTAAATTTAGGCTTTAAGTTTCTCGGCTTTCGCTATCGCTTCGTCGATATTTCCTACCATATAAAATGCGTTTTCTGGCAAATCGTCATATTTTCCTTCCAAAATTCCCTTAAAGCCGGCGATATTTTCCTCAAGGCTTACGTATTTACCGGGGCTTCCCGTAAATACCTCGGCAACGAAGAACGGCTGAGATAAAAATCTCTCAATCTTTCTAGCGCGGTCGACGGTAACTTTATCTTCTTCGCTAAGCTCGTCCATACCAAGGATGGCGATGATGTCTTGAAGATCTTTGTATTTTTGTAAAACCACCTGTACGCCGCGAGCTACTTTATAGTGCTCGCCGCCCAAAATTTGAGGATCGAGCATTCTTGATGTCGAATCAAGCGGGTCAACCGCAGGATAAATTCCCTTTTCTGCAATAGCTCTGTTTAGAACAGTAGTCGCATCAAGGTGTGCGAAAACGGTCGCAGGAGCCGGGT
>CAUQMN010000081.1:0-5862 GCA_963518765.1 uncultured Campylobacter sp. | reverse complement strand
AATTCGTAAAATTATCGCCGAAAAGCACGTCTGCTTCGCGCAGGTTCGGCGTCGTGACGGCGGCAAATTTCATTAGTTCTTTTAGTCGCTCGATGGCGCTATCCTTGATGAGTTTATGCCCCATTTTCGAGACGCAGACGGGGTCTAGCACCACGGGAGCGGAGTTTTTCTCTAAAAAGCTCTGCACGACGTCCATGATAGGCTCGTTAAAGAGCATGCCGATTTTAACGGCATCGAAGCTAAACTCTGCCGAGAGCATCTCAAGCTGATCGGCGATGAATGACGGATCTAGCGAGACGATATTTTTGATCTTGTCCGTATTTTCGGCCGTTAGCGCCGTGACCGCCGTCGCGCTATAGCAGCCAAAGTGCGCGCACGCCTTGATATCGGCTTGCAGTCCCGCGCCGCCGTTGCTGCATGAGCCTGCGATGATGAGGATTTTTTTCATTTTTTGCCTTTTTTCGTTTTTAAAGCCGTATTATAAACGACATTGCATTAACGGCGAGTTAAATGCCTGAGTCAATGAGGTTTAAGAGATATTTTGATAGGTTTTAAATTTACTATGCGTCTGAGTGCATCGCCGCTAAATTTAGCGCTGCGGCGTAGCGTCGCCAAAGCCGCTTTTATGAGATGCGATTACTTTTGCTAGCGGCGGGTTTATAAATTTGGCCCGAGGTCTTTGTTTTGGGCGGATATATTCGGGTCGCTCGTGCCATAAATTTAAACTAGCAAAGCGTATTTTAAATTTCTAGTAGCCGGCAAAAGCGCGAGCTAAACCAAACTCCGGGCTTACTGCTCATATTTTTTCATTATCCTTTTTACGACGGTTTTGCCGATGTTTTTGTAGCGTTTTTCGTTAAAGGTTAGAGACTTTAGATACTCCGTATCGCTCGTGTCGCCCAAAGCCTCAAAGCAAATCGCCGCATATTCGGCCATGCTTTCATCCTTCGTGCCGATCGTTGCCGCGATGAGTCCCTTTAAGATAGGCACGAAAGCGTCATGCGTCCGCGCACCGATTTTTTGACTTTTTATACCGCAAGAAAAGTTCATAAGCGTGTAGATATAGCACTTTGCAAAGCTCTTTTTCTTAGGCGGGATACCGTGCGCGAACTCCTCTCCCAGCTGCAAAAACGCATCCAAGGCCTCGTGCGGCGGTAGCTCCTCTATGATGCCAAAAACTATGCCAAAAAACTGCTTTGGGCGGTTTATGGCTTTGATCAGTCCTGCTACGCCGCTTTCTAGATAGATGCAGATAGCATCGACCCACGCAGCCATCGGCACTACTAAGTCGTCGTTCATCGGCTGCCAGTCGTACTGCCTAGACATCTCGCGCAGAGGCTCTATGAGAGCCGGGTCCGGTATCTTTAGCGCTTTTAGCAGATGCTCGACCTCCAGATCGCCGCTTTTTTCCAGGCGGTGGAGCTTTTTTATAAATTTTTCTACTTCGGTCATATTTTTCCTTGGATTTGATTTGGCCGATTTTATATTATTTTGGCTAAATTTATGCCACAAAGTCGCCTGCTAGGTCGGTATCAGAGCCGGATACGGTTTGCCTGGAGCAAAGACGCGAGCCCGCCAAAGGGATAAATTTATGCCGTTTTACCGCAGGCTAAATTTGCTTTTTGCGTTCCCGCACCCTAAAACTTACTTGCCACTTTATGCCGTAAATAGGGCAAAAAACGCAAAATTTACGGCTGTTTGGCGTTTAAATTTACTTAGTTTTGCATTTGGGTTTTGGCAAAATCGCAGGCTAGAGCTTGACTCGGAGCTTTAAATTTAACGACAGGCGGCGCATTTTGGGCTAAATATGCGGCTTTATAAACGGCTATAAAACGGCTTGACGGCTGTTTTGTCTTTGCTTGGCGCCTGGCTTTGAGCGTGTTTTTGCAGCGCGCTGACGCTCGCTAAGAAGTGGGCGCTAGCGACAGAGGCATACGCCTAAAATCTAAGCGCAAACTAAAATCACCATTTAGCGAGGTTAAATTTGGGTTTTCAAAAGACGAATTTGGTCGAAATTCGGCCCGAAAAATCAAGATAAAATCTCAAATTTTACCCGCTCGTTTTCCTCCGCAAGGTCGGTAAAAACGGCGATTAAGTCGTCTGCATAACCCCCTAGCGCGGCAAGAGAGGAGTGATTTTTTAGATTTATCTGCGTGGGTTCGTTTATCTCGCCGAGCGCGTCGTAAAGTGCATCGAGATTTTTTATCTCGGGGCCAAGGCTAAATTTTCGCGCCAGATACTCAAAGGTCGCCGTTTTCTCGCGCATTTTCGCGCCGTTTAGAGTTATGATTTTCACTGCCGCCTCCGCTCATAAAGTAGATAAAAGTTCTCGTAATGATCGGGCGTGTAGTAGATCAGCCCGTCGTTAGAAAATACGATGCGCTCGGCTCCGCGCCGTCCTCCGCCATATCCGATATCGCACTCAAACCACTTGCGCCCGCTAGCCTCGGGCAGCCTTTTTTCTCTGTTTGAAAAGCGGTCGCCGCCGATGCTTTTTTTGTCCGCGACCTGCCATAGATTGCCGCTTTTAGCGTCCCATCCGAGCGCGAGGGCTTCTTTTTTTGTGATGAAGTTTCGCGGCAACCCGCCGAATCTATAAATATACGCCGCAACCTCGTCTTTTGAGGTGTAGACGCCGTCTTTTACGACGTTTACGCTCGGCGCGGCGACTACGTTTTTGCCTGCGCCGTTTTCTATAAACTCGCTTTGCGGCTGATTTTGACCGGGAGCGGCCAAGCTATCTGGGACGATAAATTTAAACAGCGCCGCGAGCAACAAAATGGCCAGCGGCAAGATGACGTTTCTAATGAGTTGTTTGTTCAAAAAAGACCTTTTTAGTGAAATTTAAAGCGCGCCTCGCTCGGTAAATTTGCCCTTTGGCGGTAGCGACCCGTATTTTGCAATGCGGTAAACTTAGGGCTAAGACGACTTTTAAATTTGAAGGTTTGGCACGCTTGCGGCGAGGGCAAAATCCATCAAATTTAACCTTGATTTTAGCGCCTTGTTTACGCTACGCAAATCTAGCCGCGATTTTAGCGTAAATTTTAAAAATTCGGCAGATTTTTGCCAAATTCGAACATTTGAGGCGCGTATCTATCTATTAGCGCCTCTACGCCCCCTTGGGTAGCTAATTTTTTGATTTCGGGAGCATGAGCGAGCCTAGCGCAGATAAACCTGGCGTACTCTTCCTCGTTGCCTTTTTTTGTCAAAATTTACGCCTCTCATTAAATGCTTAAACTAGGGATAAACTACCGCTGGCGTCTCGCGCCCGCTAAACCTCGCGACAATCGGCGGTTGGGGCTGATTTTTAAAATATAAGTTAAAATAAAACATATCCGAGTATCTGCTTTTTTGCAGTTCGCATCTGCGCTTTTATAGATAAATTTCGCGTCGGTTAGCTTGATAAGGCAACGTTCTTTTGGCTTTGATTTGAGCGATTTTAGAAAATTTGATCTGAAATTTTTATTCATATTTTGTTATAAGCGCAAAATTTACCGAAATTTAAATCAAAATTCGGCCAAGCACAAATTTGAACGTAAAAAATAAGCGGAAGTACGCAAAATGCTGGAAAAAGTCGGCTTTTGCCGGAAAATGACGCAAGAAAAACGAGCGCCGATATTTTGAGGCGGATTTGAATGCCGCGGCGAAATTTCATCCCGAGACCGGGCGTACGGTCTGTCGCAGGGTGAAATTTTCTAGCTCATTTAAGGGTGCCCAGAAAAACGTGCTGTTTACAAGGTATTAAACACGCGGTCTCCCGCATCGCCAAGACCCGGCACGATGTAGTTTTTCTCGTTTAGCCTCTCGTCGATCGCGGCGGTATAAACGCTAACGTCCGGATAAAACTCGCTAAATCTTTTTAGGCCCTCGGGCGCGGCGATAACGGAGATAAATTTGATCCGCTTTACGCCTTTTTCGCGTAAAAATTTGACCGCATCTATCGCCGTGCCGCCGGTAGCAAACATCGGATCGATGATGATAGCGAGGCGCTCGTCGGCGTCTGCGGGCAGTTTAGCGTAGAAAAACTCGGCCTGCGCGGTCTTTTCATTTCGCTGAAAACCCAAAAATCCGACGCTAGCGTTTGGGATGATTTTAAAAACGCTCTCTAACATCCCCAGCGCGGCACGCAAAATAGGGCAGATCATGACCTTCGTCGCTAGCTTTTTAGCCTGCGCCTGCGCAACCGGGGTCTGCACGCTCACGTCTTTTAGCGCCAGATCGCGCGTCGCCTCAAATATCATCAGGTGGCTGATCTCATCGACCAGCATCCTAAACTGAAAGGTCGGAGTCGAGGCGTCTCGCAAGATAGCTAGCTTGTGCTCGATGAGCGGGTGAGAGACTAGGCGGACGTTTGGTAGCTCGGCGGCATCGGCGGCGGTGAAATTTTTCATAAAGATCCTTAAATTTAGCGGATAAAATTTAAAAAACGCTAGGCTAGGCTTTTTAAATTTTACCGTTTTGAGTCGTAAAATTCGCAAATGGCTCGTTTCGCGCATAAGCCTTACTCGCGGCTAAGAGGCTATAAAAGCGGGCTAAATTTGGCTCCCCGTTAGGCAGCTTGCGCGCTTAGGGCGTTTAGCTTAGAGCAAAAACGGCGCGCGATAAAACAAGACTAAATTTAGCTCGGCGAGTCGCTCTAAATTTTAGACTTTTTAATAAAGCCAAAGCGAGTAGCAAAATTAATAAATTTAGTGCAGGCTAGCCCCGCTCGCCGCAGCCTTTAAAAGCTAAGAACGGCGGGGCAAAGTTGCCCCCGCAAATTTAACTAAAATAACTTCGCTAGACTCGCTCTGTACGCTTCGACGTCGAAATTTTTTACCCTAGCTACGCCGTCCTTTACCGCAGCCTGCGCGACCGCCGGAGCCACGGCTAAAAGCACGCGTTTGTCAAACGGTTTTGGTATGATGTAGTCTTTGCCGAATTTTAGCTCCTTTACGCCAAACGCCGCGCAAACCTCAGCAGGCACGGGCTCTTTGGCCAAATTTGCAAGCGCGCGCGCCGCAGCCATTTTCATATTTTCGGTGATTTTTTTGGCTCTGACGTCAAGCGCTCCGCGGAATATAAACGGAAAGCCAAGAACGTTATTTACTTGGTTCGGATAGTCGCTGCGGCCCGTACCCATCATCACGTCGTTTCGCACGCTAGCGACGTCTTCGGGGAAGATTTCGGGAGTCGGGTTAGCAAGCGCGAAAATAATCGGCTCGTCGTTCATCGACGCGACCATTTCCTTAGTCACGACGCCGGGCTTACTGAGGCCCAGGAACATATCAGCGCCCTTCATCGCGTCCGCTAGCGTTCTATCTGCGGTTTCTAGGGCGAATTCGACCTTTTCCGGGGTTAGATCGGTGCGGCCTTTGTGTATGACGCCTTTGCTATCGATCATCACGATATTTTTTGCGCCCAGAGCCTTGTACATCTTAGCGCATGCGATGCCTGCCGCGCCCGCGCCGCTAACTACGATTTTGATTTTAGAGATGTCTTTGCCTGAAATCTCCATCGCGTTTATCATGCCGGCGCTTGTTATCATCGCCGTGCCGTGCTGATCGTCGTGCATGACCGGAATATCGACTGCTTCTTGTAGTTTGCGCTCGATCTCAAAGCACTTCGGAGCGCGGATATCTTCTAAATTTATACCGCCGAAGGTCGGAGCTAGAGCCTTGCAGATCTCTACGATCTTATCCGGATCATGCTCGTCTAGCTCGATGTCGAATGCATCTACGTTTGCAAATTTTTTAAACAAAACCGCCTTGCCCTCCATCACGGGTTTGCCCGCTACCGCGCCGATATCGCCTAGGCCTAGCACGGCCGTGCCGTCGGTGATGACGGCTACTAAATTTGCTTTGTTGGTGTATTTGTAGGCTA
>CAUQMN010000080.1:0-5864 GCA_963518765.1 uncultured Campylobacter sp. | reverse complement strand
CTCCCTCGGCGCTACACACCCCGCGACTCTAAGCCAGATAAACGAGGAACTTGTCGATGTCATCGAGTACGGCTGGTTTACCTTTATCGCAAAACCGATGTTTGCGTTTTTAAATTGGCTTTACGGCTACATCGGCAACTGGGGCTGGGCGATCGTCGTGCTAACGCTAGCTATCAGGATCGTGCTTTTCCCTCTTACCTACAAAGGCATGCTATCGATGAATAAGCTAAAAGATCTAGCGCCGAAGGTAAAAGAGCTGCAAGCCAAATACAAAGGCGATCCGCAAAAGCTAAATATGCACATGATGGAGCTATATAAGAAAAATGGCGCGAACCCTATGGGCGGCTGCTTGCCGATACTTATGCAGATACCGATTTTCTTTGCGATTTACCGCGTTTTGCTAAACGCGATCGAGCTAAAAGCCGCACCGTGGATACTCTGGATACACGACCTTTCAGTGATGGATCCGTATTTTGTGCTGCCTATTTTGATGGGTGCGACGATGTTCCTTCAGCAAAAGCTCACGCCGACCACGTTTAGCGACCCGATGCAAGAAAAGATAATGAAATTTTTACCGCTTATCTTTACGTTTTTCTTCGTGACATTCCCTGCGGGACTTACGCTTTACTGGTTTGTAAACAACCTCTGCTCGGTCATCCAGCAAGTTTTTGTAAACAAGCTCTTTGAAAAGCATAAAAAAGCGGAGGTAAAGGTCTGATGCGAATAGAAGCCGAAAATTTGCAAGAAGCTTTTAAAAAGGCTGCCGAGGAGTTAAACTGCTCGGTTACCGAGCTTGATATCAAAATTTTGCAAAATCCGAGTGCCGGCTTTTTGGGATTTTTTAAAAAAACGGCGATCATCGAAGCCATAAAAGAGGGCGCGCATAAAGAAGCAAAAAAAGTCCCTCAAGCCGCTCGAAAAGAAAACGTAAATGAAAAAAAGAGGGAGTTTAAGAAAAAGGAAAGCTTAGGCGAGGAGCAAAGTTGCCAAGACGATAAAGAGAAGAAAAAAAATCATAAAAATCGGCACGAACATCACAAGTCCCAGGCGGTCAAACAAAATGAAACGAGTGCGGCAGACGAGCCGAAATTTACCGAGCCACACGCTGAGCTGCAAGTAAATGAGCCTCACAAAAAAGAGCGACCAAAAAAAGAAAGCGGTAAAAATATCCTTGATCACTCAATCATCGATACCTTTAATAAAAACGATTTTTACGAAGGTGAGGACAAAGCGGGAAGCAGCGAAAAATTTGACTCGCCGGCTTCCGGCGGCGAGACGAATTTGACGCAAAGCGCTCCAAATTTAACCAAAAAAGAAAAACAAGACTCTCGCGCAGACCGCGGCTTGACTCAAAAACAAAAAGAGCAAAAACCAAAAGCCGACATCGATAAAGCGCTACCCGAGATAAAGCAGGGCGTAGAAAAGCTCTTTGGAGGAATTTTTTTTACGATAGATAAGATAGATGTGCGTAAATTTGACGACGATACCGTAATAGTCGAGCTTGACGGCGAAGATGCGGCGCTACTCATCGGCAAAGAGGGCTACCGCTACAAGGCGATCTCGTATCTGCTTTATAACTGGATAGGTTCTAAATACGGCCTTAGCGTACGTCTTGAGATAGCTCAGTTTTTGCAAAATCAAGAGGCTGCGATCGAGCAATATCTAAAAAGCGTAATCGAGCGCATCGAGGAGACGGGTAAGGCAAAAACAAAGCATCTAGACGGCGTTTTGGTTAAGATAGCCCTAGAAAAACTGCGCGAGAAATTCCCGGATAAGTACGTCGGCGTAAAGTCAAGCAGCGACGGACAATACGTGATCGTAAACGATTTTATAAAAAAATGAACGACACCATAGCCGCCGTCGCCACCGCACACGGCGTAGGCGCGATCTCTATCATCAGGCTAAGCGGCGCAAACGCCCTTAGCCTAGCTCTAAAACTCACTAAAATCACCTATCTAGTCCCGCGTTACGCGACTCTAACTAAAATTTACGCCGAAGGCGAGATTATCGACGAAGCCTTGCTTATTTACTTTAAGGCTCCGCATAGTTTCACGGGCGAGGACGTGGTGGAGTTTCAGCTCCACGGCGGGCTAGTGGTGGCAAATTTGATCCTAGGCGAACTTATCAAAAACGGCGCCAGACTCGCGCGCGCAGGCGAGTTTAGCAAACGAGCGCTTATAAACGGTAAGATGGATTTTAGCAAGATCGAGGCGATAAACTCGCTCATAAACGCAAAAAGCGAGGACGGCGCAAAGATTATGGCTCGCACGATGAGGGGAGATTTGGCTAAATTTACGAACGAGATTCGCCGCGAACTCGTAAAAACTCTTGCATTCGTGGAGACTAGCATCGACTATGCCGACGATGACCTGCCTGCCGATCTGCTAGAAAGCATCAACCAAATGCTAAAACAAAATAGCGCCACACTAGATAAAATCGTCGCTATAAGCCAGAGAAGAACAGGGTTGCTCGTGGGCTTTAAATTCGCGAGAGTAGGCAAACAAAGCGTCGGCAAAAGCTCGATTTTAAACTCGCTCTTGTCCTACGAGCGAGCGATCATCAGCGACGAGGCTGGCACGACTAGAGATAGCATCGAAGAGGCGCTAAAAATCGGCACTCATCTAGTGCGCATAATAGACACGGCAGGCATCCGCAAAAATGCGGGCAAGATCGAGCAGATCGGCATTTCGTATTCGCTGCGGGCTATCGAGGAGGCCGACGTCATTTTGGCCGTTTTTGACGCGTCGCAGGAGGCCGACGAGCAGGATAGCGAGATCCTGGAGCTTTTAAAAAACTCGCAAAAAAAGATTTTTTACGTTTTAAATAAATGCGACCTCGGCGTTAAATTTACAAGTCCCGAAAATCCGATAAAAATTTGCGCAAAGCAAGGAACGGACGAGATAATAAATAGTCTAAAAACCTATCTCGATGCCCAGGAGACGAGCGAGATATTGCTAAACTCCGCTCGTCAAATTTCAAGCTGCGAAGCGGCGAGCGAGGCGATAAAAAGGGCGTTAAATTTACTCGCCCAGTCCGAGCTCGAGCTTTTTGCCTATGAGCTAAATATGGCCATCGAGCAAATCTCGTCGATCACGAAGCCGTTTGAGAGAAGCGAAATTTTAGACGAAATGTTTAGTAGTTTTTGTCTGGGCAAGTAGCGAGTTTATTTCGCAAAATCCGTAGCTTGCTGGGGCTTATCTAGCTTTAATAGCGTCCGCGTTCCAGCCAAATGCCAATTTTGCTAAAATGAAAGAGCGTAGCATGCCTAACGAATAAAATTAAGAAAGAGTAAAACGAAAAATGCGGTAAATTTGCTCGCCAAACTCGTCCTAAAACTACGGCTGATTTACTTCTACGCTCGTTTTTTTCGACTAAATTCGGTCAAGCGCCCAGCGCGAAACTCGTTAAAATTGCTAAGCGCGAACAAGCGCATAAAAAGGGAAAATATGAATCTGTTTAAAATTTTGATTTTTGCGGTTGTCGTAAATTCGGCTTTTGCCGGCGACGCATCAAAGGATGTAAATTTGACCGCAAATGCCTCTCGCAACCAAAAAGAGGTAAAAATACTAGAGACGCTTTGCGGATCTATTTTACCCCTTAGCACAGCTTCATGCGAGCAGCTAGCAGACAAGCGTTTGGACGAAACAGCCCTGTTTACGACAGACAAAAGGGGTTAGCGGCGCTGCAAAAAGTCTGCGACACAAAGGATAAGAAAAAGGCGGGGCAAGCCTGCGCGGAGCTAGCGTGCGAGTCCGGCCAGAGTCGCGAATGCCTAAACGCCGCTAAATACTATCAAACGCTACTTAGCGTTGACGAAAAAATGTCGGCGCTTTTTCAAAAAAACTGCGACGAGCGCGGCGGCATGGATTGTTTGTATGTTAAATTTTTTGCTAAGGCGGACGAAATGGGTGTAACCAAAACGTATTCTCGCAAGATGAAAAAATATCTCAAAATATCGTGCGATGCGGGCGAAAAAGAGGGCTGCAAGGAGTTTGAAAAACTGCGCGAGCTTTGAGTTGCGAGATAAAATTTAATGCAAAATGCGGTTTTTGCCTAAAATTTAGTTACTCTCCGAGACCCGTACTCCAAAAATGCTAATTTTTATTCGGCTAAATTTAGAGCCGAATTTATTCTTGATTAAGGCTTAGGTGCTTTTAAATCGTTTAATTTTGTAACGCGGCGCAAATATTATAAAAAAGCGGTAGCATAAATTTGCATGCAGCGTCAAATTTCACCAGTCAAATTTGCCTCGTTTTCGTCCCTTTGGTTTATCAAGTTTTTATACGAATTTAAGTAAAATCAACCAAAATTTTTTAAAGGCTAAAAATGGACAAAGCTACCGTAAAAGCGCACAAGATCAGCGACGACGAATACGAAAATATACTTAAAATTCTAGGCAGAGAACCAAATTTACTCGAGCTTGGGATATTTTCTGCTATGTGGAGCGAGCACTGCAGCTACAAGTCGAGTAAAAAGTACCTAAACGGCTTCCCGACCAAGGCGCCGTGGGTGATCCAGGGGCCGGGCGAGAACGCGGGCGTCATCGACGTGGGAGGCGGCGTTGCGGCGGTGTTTAAGATGGAGAGCCACAATCACCCAAGCTTCATCGAGCCTTTTCAGGGCGCGGCGACGGGCGTGGGCGGGATACTGCGCGATGTATTTACGATGGGCGCGAGAGTCGTGGCAAATATGAACTCGCTGAGATTTGGCGAGGTGAGGGGCGAGAGCGAAAACGCGAGAAAACAGCGCTACCTGCTAAAAGGTGCGGTCGCAGGCATCGCTCACTACGGCAACTGCATGGGCATACCTACTATCGGCGGCGAGACGACGTTTGATCCTAGCTTTAACGGCAACATTCTGGTAAACGCATTTGCGCTCGGGCTTTGTAAGAGCGACGAGATATTTTACGGAAGGGCCGAAGGCATCGGCAATCCAGTGATCTACGTCGGCTCAAAGACCGGTCGCGACGGGCTCGGGGGCGCGGTGATGGCGAGCGATAGCTTTAACGACGCGAACAAATCTCTGCGCCCGACCGTGCAGGTGGGCGATCCGTTTGCAGAAAAGCTGCTGATGGAGGCGTGCTTGGAGCTATTTAAAACCGATTACGTCGTTGGCATCCAGGATATGGGCGCGGCGGGGCTTACTTCGAGCAGCTTTGAGATGGCGGGGCGTAGCGGCAGCGGTATGAAGATGTATCTAGACCGCGTGCCTATGCGCGAGACCGGCATGACGCCGTACGAGCTAATGCTGAGCGAAAGCCAGGAGCGTATGCTCATCTGCGCAAAGAAGGGCTGCGAGCAAAAGATACTTGAAATATTTAAAAAATGGGACCTCGACGCCGAGATCATCGGCGAGGTGACAAGTAGCGGCGTGATGGAGCTTTATTGGCACGGCGAGCTAGCGGGCGAGATACCCATAGCGCCGCTTAGCGAGGCCTCTCCGGTGCTTGACCGACCGACAGCGCGCCCAAAATACCTAGACGAAATCAAAAATTTACAAATCCCGGGGAACGCGGATAATAAAACAGCGTTTTGGAAACTGCTTAGCGAGCCTGAGGTGCTAAACAAGTCGCTAATCTACGATCAATACGACGCAAATATCCAAACAAACACGATCAACCAACCGGGGCTTCTGGGAGCTGCGGTTATCCGCGTGAAAGAAACGGGCAGAGCGATCGCGATGGCGGCACAGTGCGATCCGCGGGCAAATTTCGTTGATCCCAAAAACGGCGCTGCTAGAGCGGTCGCGGCGGCCGGACGAAAGGTTGCTATGAGCGGCGCGACGCCTCTAGCCATCACCGACTGCCTAAACTACGGCAATCCGCAAAATCCGGAGATCATGTGGCAGTTCGCGCAGGGCTGCGA
>CAUQMN010000079.1:0-5867 GCA_963518765.1 uncultured Campylobacter sp. | reverse complement strand
TTTTCCCATTTTCCAGCGTACTCTGAGTGTTTATTTACTAATTCCGTCATGTCTTTGTAAGCTATGGTTTCTTTACAGTACTCATAAGCTTTATTGCACAGAAAACAGAAATCATCATAGCTAGAGAGAAATTCGCCAATCAGTCTGGTTTCATTAGGTGCAACTGTATCTTTACTCATTAAATTCCAAAAATCATTTAAAAAATGACCGTTTGATTTTTTAAACGTAAGTTTTTGGTGTAAGATTTCAAGAATGTCTTTTAATTCATAGTCTATAGATTTATAGAGCTCTTTTAATTCATAGTCTTTCATAACAATAAACGTATCTTTTATGAAACACATTAGTATATTCTTAATTTTATAGAACATATTGATATTGTTTTCTTTTAATGATGGCAATATCCAAAGAAATAGAGTTAGGCTCGGAGCTTGTCTAATTTTATAAAGCAACTCTAGACATCTGCAGATAATTTCGCAAATTTTATCTTGATATGAATGCTTGTTTGAGATATTGCTTAATATATTTTCTATCAAGCTTCCTTTGTTATCCATAGCAGATGTCTCAAGAATATCTAAAATGGTATTTAAATTTTTAACCATATTATTTTTATCTATAAATGAAATTCTTATTAGATGAAAGATGTCCTGGTATGTTGCACTTGGATTTATATCTTCTGGGCTTAGAACTAAAATTCCTTTTTGATAAAGCATGAATTTTATATTCCAATCTAAGTCTTTATTCGTTATATTTTGCTTGGACAATTCCATAAATTTTACCCTATCTTTATCTATCCAAGCATTAAAAACATCATTTATGTATCTGAAATTTAATTCACTTCCTATGGAATTTAAAAAAACAGCAATATCGCTTGGACTATTATTTTCAAAAAATAGCCCTATTTTATTTTTAATTTTCTTGTTGTTAATATCAAAATCTTGCATAGCATCAAATCTGTCTTTGGAATCTTGAATATTTTCAAACAATAGATCAATATCTGCAATAGCTTCAAATGGTATTGTTAAAATTTGATATATTATAAATTTTCCATCCATATTTATATTTTTTAATATATTTTGTGATCTATCGGAAAATTCATTTCTTAAAAAATAGTGTAAAAATATAGTATGTACTTTTGCTTTTATGCTTAACGATAATTCTTCTTGTCTATTTGATAATAAAACAACTTTATCTATTAAGTCTGACTGAACATCATGGTATATTTTTGGAACCTTATCGTGAAAAGAGTTGATTTTGCTAATGCACTCTATTCCATACCATATTAACACCTCATTATTGCTCGCCATAAAATCTTCTGCTATCGATTTGACATAAACTATTAGCTTTTTAATTTCATCATTATCTGTATTAAGCCTGGAAATCCCCCAACTATAATTAAAATGTGTTGAACTAGTTGTATTAAAGTCCGGACTTAATAAATTTGCAAGTACAGACTCAAAAAATAAATTTATTTTTACTTTATTATCTAGATTTTTATATACATCGTCTTTAAAAAAATCTATACACTCATATATACTTTCTAAATTTTTATTATTAATTGGGGAAAATATCATTGAAAGTATGCTCGCAAGTGAATGATTACTATAATATGACTTTGGTTTTGCTAGAGAGTGCTCGGATAATAATAATTTTAAGATATCTATCATTTTTATATCTTGCGATATATATTTTGAAAGCAGATATATAAAGTTATTGAAAAGCGGAAAAATTTCATCAAAGCCTATTTTTTCATCTTTAAAACACTCTCTCAAATATACAAAGCATGCGTTTGGGATAATTGCTATTAGAGGAACAACGGCTTTAATATATTCCTCCGAAAAATTTCTATATTCTACCCATCTATCAACTAATTTTTTGAAAAAATTTACAACTTTTTTATTAGAGTTATTTTTATAAATTCCATAGGATAAATTTTTTATAGATTGCCTTGGATTGCTTAGTATAAATTGTTCTAGTAGTGCGAAATCCGGCTCATTACTCAAATAGTCGGCTAGAATGATATCTCCCACAATATCGGGGTTAAACCTATACTTTTGGTTGACCAGTCTTAAAATACCGATCTTTTCTAGCCCATATAGTCCACCTTTTATGTCTTTAGGCGCTTTTTCACTAGGCGCAAATGGCGAGAGTAAAGCTAAAGTCAATAAAAAGTCATTTGAATTTATAGACATACTTTTTAAAATATTATCCGCTTCCGCTTTTACCCTTTTTGCAAATCCCTCCAGGCTATCAAAGTCTTTTTTTATTGCGTTTATTATCAAGTATGGATTATTATTAAACTCTATACATAATTTTGTAATTTTTTCATTATCTGATATATCTAGCATCTCCATAATGTCTTTAATTTCATTATCGTTCCATGATATCTCTAGTTGCTGCCATTTGATTTGTCTATTATAAATTTCAAATTGCCTTTTAGCATCATCTTTGAAATTTGTTCTAAAAGATATTAAAAATTTGCAATCTCGCATTATTTTTGATAGCTCTAAGATATCACTTAAAGCCTCTTGATTTCTATCAATATCATCATATACGATTAAATATTTTTCACTTTTATTTAATTTTTCTATATAATTTAGAAAATTCTTACTTTTTATAATAACAGGCTTAAGATCTATAGAAGCTTCGCAACATTCTCTTAAAAAATGCGATTTACCAACGCCCCCAAAGCCATAAACTGCCAAAATTTGATTGGCAGAAGTTAAAAAATTATTGAAGTTATTACTAAATTTATCGTAACTAATTTTCTCTAAACTTTTTTCTACTTTAACAAAATAGTTCTCATAATCAAAAGTAAGCGGCGTATATTCCATACAAGCTTGTAGAATGTCATATATTGATGATGCTATACTGCCATCTGCTTTTGCTTTTTGAAGAATATCTTCTATACCCAAAATATCGTCATTATTGATACCATATTTGCTTAGTGTTTCTTCTTGAAAATTTGATTTTTTTAATATGTAAAAAAATTTTAATTGATACTCTTTTTTATCATTACTTCTAAATTTTTCAACAGTATCTTTGAGTTTTTTATTATCTAGATTGCTTGTTATTTGAATTACTATTTTGTTTGTGTCATCATACAAGTCTATTGCTGGGTAGTTTTTTGTGTATTCATTTGCATTCTTTAGTTTCCAATTAAAAGTCACATTTAAAATTTTTGCAAAGACATCCTCGTAAATTTTATTTATATCGTATAGCGAAATAGAATTTAAATTTTCAATATTGTGCTGTAATTCATTAAAATATTTCACCATCTCATATATTATACTTTGCATAATTAGCCTTTTATATATTCTAATTTTAATGAGATTATACCATTTATTTGCCAACCTAGGATTGCTGATTAGGTCTCTTGCTCTTTTAGCTCTGTTCTGTTCTACCCCACTTCGCTCGTTACTTTTAAAAATTTAGTTCTTCTCGTCGTAACTTACTGTTCCTTTGTGAGCTTTAAGTTAAAGAAAGCCTACAAAATTCTTCAAAAACAACCAATCTTGCGCTTTGCTTAGCTTTGCCTCGTTACCGATAATCACGCTCTTTTAGAAAGACTCCTTTAAAAGTTTTTAAAATATCTTGAGGCTTTTACAGTCTTTTTGTCATCTAGCTTATATTTGGATACGTTTTTAGTCAAAATCGTTAATAAAAATCCGGTAGAGGCTACACCGCAAAATCCCTCATAGGTTAGATCGCTTGTTTTTCCTCATCTATTTGCCTTAACAAGTGCTGTTTTTAAGGCGTATTATTGAATATTTTTCCGGTTTGCGATAAAATACCCTAAAAAGCAATAAGGGATGCTTCGTGCCTATAACTCCTAGAAACCATACGAATTTCAAAGAAGATTTAATAGAGCTTATAAAACTACGATACGAAGATTCCGTCGATACGAATAATATCTTTTTTCTAAAGGACAAACCGTTTATAGGCTACGGCTTTAGTCTAAAAGACGATATCGATACGATATGCGATCAAATTTACGGTAAAAAGAAAAACAAAGAGCTTGTCGATGCGGTAAAAAAAGCCATAGCAGACTTTAAGCTAGACGAAACAAAATCGGAATCGGAAAACGCCGCCTTACTTTATGAAAACATAAATAAAGCCGCAGAGGACTCAAAAAAGGTTTCAAAATCTCTGACCAATAAACAGACGTCAAGCTCGAATCCCAATACCGCTGAAGCCAAAAACCATTTGCCGGAGTTTAAATTTACCTCCGAGGATCAAAAATGCTTTATCCTTGAACAAAAGCTAAAACCCCTCGTCCTGGAGATAGATAAAAAGCTAAGCGGCTCTCCTCTTAAAAAATTAGGAGAAGTCGTGCTTGTCGCCTCTAGCCAAACTAGCGGGCAATCAATAACTCCCAGCAAAGAACACGTAGCTCTTTTGGCGCTTCTTTATCTTAGCGATAAAAAAGAACTAAATGCGTCTTTGGTAACCTACGTCAAGACTAAAAGTCGTTTTAGAGCTTGGTACTGGCTAGCTTATGAAAGCTTTGACGGAAAAAGGGACGATAAACTCGATAAAATAAGAGAGAGGATTTCAACCGGATTCGGTCTTTTCGAGCATGACGCATATAATGAAAATTTAAACAACCTATATTCTTCTTTAGGCAACCAAACCGACTTTAGCGCTTCAAATTTAACCCCAGTCGGTACGGAGCATATCGGATTTAGAGAGTGCATAGACGTATTTAGCCATCTAAACGTAACAAAGATAAAATACTACGAAAAAGGCGAAAAAGACGAAGAAATCGCGCAAGAAAACACCTGCTTAGAGTTTATAAAAACCTACGAGATAAATAAATTAAAGCCAAATACGGCCGGTAGCGTCGCGCCTAATTTAAATAACGGCTCCTTAAATAAAAACTTAAGCTTAGAAAAACAAGATCCGGGTTTAAGCAAATCCGGCGCAGAACTTGGCGACGCATCCGCCGTTTCAAAACAAGAAGCGCTGTTTAAACCGTTTGCGGACAAGCTAAATTCTCTCTTAAGCTCTCATACTTCTAAAACCTTTAGCCTAGAAAACATCTATAGCATAAACCTAACCCTAACAGCCGGGTCTAACGCTTCAAGGATAAACAAGCTCTTAAGAAAAAGAGAGGAAGAGCTATATAAACAAGAAAATATACTCATACTATGCCCTATTAAGACCGCTACTCCTATTAAAATTTTCCAACCCAAAAAGAGCAACTTTACCATAGTGCTAGCTAGCCAAACCCCGTTTGATTGTAGCGAGCTAAATCCAAAAGAGCTAAATCCAAGCAGGGCTAACTACGGCAAGGTAAATTTATGCGAGCTACTACTTACGGATTTTATATTTAATCCCTATGAAAACTCAAATGCCAATCATACCGCCCAAAGTCCAAGCGTCTCTACTACCGAAGAGATAAAATTTAAAAACGCTAAAACAAGCAGAGAGTCCCTCGATCCTTTTACGGGTAAATTTGCCTCAAGCGATACGGTAACTCTTTACCGAGGCGAAGATAGCAATCAAGAAGACGAAAATTCTTCAAACGATAAAACCAAACCGAAAAACCCGTACTTTACGTCTATTAGAAAGGATGAAAAGGATGAAGAAGAGATAGAGTATAAGCTAAAAGAGGGCTTGATAGAGATGAGTTGCTTTAAACAAAGCGGCAACCCGGGTTCTAACGACTCAAACTCACTCTTAAATCAAACCACGCCCTATCTAAATTTCACCCTCCTAAATTTCGCTAAAGAAAACAACTTTACCCTTAGAGACGATAAGGCTTCAAGCATGTTTGACATGAAGCTTCTTCTTGCTTACGGAAACGAAGCCGTGCCTACTTCTTACTCAAACTCAAACTTCACCCTTACCCTGCAAGATCTAATCAT
>CAUQMN010000078.1:0-5903 GCA_963518765.1 uncultured Campylobacter sp. | reverse complement strand
TATAGATAAACTAGGAAATATGACACTTTTAAAAGGCAGATTGAATACTGCTTTGCAAAATGCCGCATGGACAGACACATTAAACGGAAATAATAAATACAAACATTATATTAAAAAATATGCAGATTTGATTATTAATAAAGAACTGCTGAATATTGAACAATGGAACAAAGCGACGATAGAAAAAAGAAGTAAAGAGCTAGCTGACGATTTTTATAAAATTTGGGATGTGAATATCTTCTTAAAAGAAAAACAATGAATCTAATCAATGATTTTCGCGATAAAGAGCTTATTTTAGCGCTTTCAAAACTCATCAAAAAAGAGAGCGTAAAACCGCTAAATATCATGGAAATTTGCGGCGGACACACGCACTCGATCATGAAATTCGGCCTGCCACAGCTAGTTGGCGAACATATAAATTTCGTCCACGGCCCCGGCTGTCCGGTCTGCGTGATGCCAAGGAGCCGCATAGACGAAGCTATCAAGCTAGCCCAGATGCCCGACACCATCTTGTGCACTCTAGCCGATATGATGAGAGTCCCGGGCTCAAGCACCAGTCTGCAAAAGCTGCGCGGCGAGGGTTGCGATATCAGAGCGCTATATAGCCCGCTAGACTGCATAAAAATCGCGCGGGAAAATCCTGAAAAGAGCGTGATATTTTTTGCGATCGGGTTTGAGACGACGACTCCTATGAGCGCAAATTTGGTGCAAAAGACGCTAGAGCTCGGGCTAAAAAATCTATTTTTCCACATAAATCACGTTACCGTCCCGGCACCCGTGCGAGCGATCCTAAACGACGAAGATGTCAAGATCGACGCGTTTTTGGGCCCTAGCCACGTGAGCGTGATCACGGGATACGGCATCTACGAGAGTATCGCGGCCGAGTATAAAAAACCTATCGCGGTTAGCGGATTTGAGCCGCTTGATCTGATGGACGGCATCCTAAACCTCGTCCGCCAGCAAAACGCGGGCACGCACGAGGTCTATAACGAATACGCAAGAGTCGTCACGCGCGAGGGCAACGTAAAAGCGCAGGAGCTTGTAGCTAAATTTTTCGAGCCGTGCGACTTCTCGTGGCGCGGTCTTGGCGCGATCGCGCAAAGCGGTATGAAGCTGCGCCCCGAGTACGCGAAGCTTGACGCGAGGGTTAAATTTGACTGTAGCGTGCAAAGCAAAGGCGAGAGCAAAGCCTGTATCTGCCCCGAAATTTTACGCGGGCGAGCAAAGCCTTTCGACTGTAAAATTTTCGCTAAAGCCTGCACGCCAAAAACCCCCGTTGGCTCGTGCATGGTCTCTAGCGAGGGCGCATGCGCGGCATACTACAAATACGGCGACGTCAAAAGCGCGGGCTAAGAGGAGGCAAATTTGAGCAAGATAATGCTAAGCCACGGCGGCGGCGGCGAGGAGATGAACTCGCTCATAAACGAGACGATTTTTAGGATATTCGACAACGAAATTTTGCGCGAGAGCAACGATAGCGCGATACTAAATTTTAGCGACCCTTGCGCGGACGAGAGCGCGAAATGCTCGGCAAATTTGACGCCCAAATTTAACGGCAAACTAGCTTTTAGCACCGATAGCTTCGTGGTTACGCCGATATTTTTTAACGGCGGCGACATCGGAAAGATCGCAGCATGTGGCACGATAAACGACCTAGCCATGGTCGGCGCCGAGGCAAAGTACCTAAGCTGCGCGCTAATAGTCGAGGAGGGGCTTGAGATAGCCGAGCTAGAGCGCGTGCTAGCCTCGCTAGCCGCCATCGCTCGCGAAAACGGCGTGCGGATCGTCTGCGGCGATACGAAGGTCGTACCGCGCGGCAAATGCGACAAAATTTTTATCAACACGAGCGGCATCGGCGAGATCGTCTGCGAGGGCGTAGAGCTAAAAAGCCTGCGCGCGGGCGCAAAGATCCTGATCTCGGGCGACGTCGGTAGACACGGCGCGGTGGTGCTGGCTAGCCGCGAGGAGCTGGATCTACAAAGCGAGCTAAAAAGCGACTGTAAGGCGCTGGTAGGCGCGGTAAAGGCGCTGATTACTGGCGGCGTAAAGCCTCTTTGTATGCGCGATGCGACGCGCGGAGGTCTTTCAGCGGTGCTAAACGAATGGGCTAAATTTAGCGGCCTAGACATCCTAGTGCGCGAGGAGGATATCAAGGTCAGCGACGAAGTGACGGGCGTTTGCGAGCTGTTTGGCTTTGAGCCGTATGAGCTTGCCAACGAGGGTACATTCGTGCTGGCCATAGATGAAAAAGACGAGGCGCGCGCGCTTGAGATTTTGCGCAAATTTGACGCTAACGCGGCCTCGATCGGCGAGATTTTAGGCGCTGAAAACGGCCGCGTCATCCTGCAAAACGCATACGGCTCGAAGCGCTTTTTAGAAGCACCAAAGGGCGAGCTGTTGCCTAGAATATGCTAGGCGCGGCGATGAGCAGATCAAATTTAAAAGCGCTAGATTTTCGGGCTTGCACGGTGCTGGAATCGCCTTGCAAAATTTATCAAATTTACGCCCTAGGCGCGTGCGTAAAAATAAAATCCGCTCCGTCTGCAAGCGAGGCAAGCCGATGCACGAACTAAGCATAGTGCAAAGCCTAGTCGCGCTTTGCGAGAAAAACGCCGCCGCAAACGGCGCAAAAGAGGTCGTGCGCCTTGAAGTGCGTATCGGGCGGCTAAGCGGCGTCGAACCTCACTATTTGCAAAGCGCATTTGAAGTCTATAAAACCGGCACGATCTGCGAAAATGCCGAGCTTTTGGTCGTCTTGCAAAACATCGCCGTGAAGTGCAAAAGCTGTGGTTTTAGCGGCGAGCTTAGCGAAAACGACTTCACCTGTCCGGCCTGCGGCTCGCAGGAGCTTGATGTCACGGGCGGCGAGGATATGCACCTCATGCGCCTTGAGATGCGGTGATTTTGCTGCAAATTTTAGCTCAAATTCGGTGTTTAAATTTGAGCCGATTTTTAAAATTTATTTCCAAAAACGCGGCAAATTTAACAAAACTCTGTTTACTGCCACTCCAAACTCGTCTAGATAAATTTAAAAGGAAGCTAGATGCCTAAATATTCATTTGAAACCATAGAACAAATGTTGCTAAAATGCGTAGCCCAGGGCGGTGAGCCCGAGCTTAGCTTTCGCCTGCGCGGCGCAGAGTACATGATCATCGCCTATGCGCATCGCTGTTCGTTTCAAAGGTGCGCGGACGAATCCGGCGCAAACGCGAGCGGCGAGCGGTATTTCGCCACGCTACGAGAACTCTACGCCGCGCCGCAGATAGATGGGCGCTCGCTAGAGGAGCTTTGGGGCGAGGCGGATGAATTTTACTGTCCTAATTTTGAGCCGTGAGACCGCGAGATTTGTACGGCGTAGGCAAACGCGCGGGTAAATTTGAGCGGTAAAAATGGATTCTGCTTGGAATTACAGCGCGAAAAAGCGCAGCGCGGACGGTAAATTTAGTACGGAATTTGATGGTCTCGACCTAGCTATGGGTGCGCCAAGTCTTGGCGAGCTGCGGCTTTACACGAGCGTGGAGGCACAAGGTTTAAATTTGAATCGCAAAGAAAGCGACGGCGAGAATGAAAACGTAAAATTTAGCTAAAGCGGTGAGATTGAGCAAATTTTACTAAGCGAGCAGGCTGCGGGTGTGCTCTATATTTTCGGACGATTCGCGGTTTTTAGCGTTTGCCGAGCGGACAGCTGATAAAATGCAGCTTACAAAGGTGCTGCAGCTAGCAGACATGAGCCTAAAAACCGTTGACGGACTCCAAAGAGTCGCGGAGTTTTTGTCTTTTAGGGGCGGTTTGCCGTGTATTTTGGACTCGCCGGTTTTTATACCAAAAAGCTTTTAGGCGGACGTTCGCGAGCTTTTTGGCGATAAGATCAAAGGCTAAATTTGACGCCGCAAAATGCCCGAGCCGCTAGCGATAAATTTAAAATGCAAGCAAATTTAATAAAAATCGTAGCCCCGACAAGACGGCACCGAGCGCCAAAACCGGCCGCAAATTTACAAATCTACGGCCGTACGTTGATTATTAGAAGCCATTTTTTTCCGAGAGTGTTTAGCGCGTCTGCATACTACATCTACGCCAGGTTGTCTTGCTAGCCTTGGCGCCGTTTTTATCAAATTTTACGTGCACGCGATTTTGATTTTGCGCCGTAAAATATTACGGCGACATTTGGCGTTTTGCTCACGTTTTTCACGGTTTTAGCGCCGTATGCGGCCTATAAGGATTACAAATTTACAAAAATCCGCGACGAGCCTAGTCTATTTTAGAGGTGAAATTTTTGCTACGCGGTTATCGGTGCTGGTATTTTGGGCTTTATTTTAGGCTCTGTTTTTATAGTATTTAGGTATGGCACTCATGCCAGCATCCCGTGCGCGCTGTTTTGTCATATCAAAAATAGCAAAGAGCGCAAATTTGGTTAAATTTTCCAAAAGCCCGTGAGCGCCTAGCACAGCCAAGCGGCGCGGAGTATCAAATTTGGCTTTATTTAAAACCCGCAAACTAGCGGCCAAGGCCCAAAACATCCTGCGCCTTTTGCTTGCACGCCTCAAATTTTTGCTCAAGCTCCGCGCGCTTTTGCGCCTCGTTTTTAGCTCTTATTTTGGTATGCCCCGAGCCTCGCCCTAAAAATTTTACGTATCCCGTATCCTTAAACTCCGTCGTAAGCGGTATCTTCGCGCCCTCTACGCCCCCGCAGATAAGCTGTACTAATGCGTATTCTTCTAGCGCGAAGGCTTGGGGGTAGATGTTTATTTTCTTTAAATTTTTAAGCGCGACAAGCGGCAAGAGCGCCGGATAAGGCGCTTTGCACTTTACCCAAATGAGCCTTAGCGCCTCAAGCGCGCCTAAATCTCTTAAAAACTTAAAGTCTTTAATCGGCTGATCCCAATCAAGAGTGCCGTTTATGCCTAGATACCGCAGTGAAGCTATGCCGCTAAGCCCCGAAAAATCGCTAACTCTTCGTAAATTTTCAAAATGCGCCGATTTTAAGTTCTTTAGCTCCTTTAGCGGCGAAAGATCGCAAAAGCCGGAGACGTACTCCAAAACCAGCTCGCGCAAAAGAGGCAACCGGGCTAGAAAATCGATATCTTTTACTTGGATTTTGGTTATGCGTAGGCGCTCTAGACGTTTTAGCTTAGGCAGCGCGGCGATTTGCTCCTTGCTAGGCAAGTGCAGCGTAAGCTCCTCTAGTCCTTCGCACTCAAAAATCCGCTCCCAAAGAGGCGTATCGGCGCTTATGGTAGCGATCTTTAGATTTTCGTTAGCTTGCGCGCCGCTTAGCATATACCTAAAACGCTCGCCGCCCGGCACCATCGCCCAGTAATCGTCTCTGCCCTCTAGCATATCCCCAAAGTGATGAATCATTTAGTATTCCTTTATTTACCTTATCTAAAAGCGTTTAAATTTAGCCGTCTTTTTTGCGGGCAAGTTTAGCATTTTTACTTATTAAATTTAGCTTTGGCGCGATTATAGCTTAAATTTGCAACTATAAAAAGGATTGCTTAAAACGGCGCCGAAGCGATAAAACCCGCGCCTGCAAAGAAAATAAAGACATTTTAAACGCCGTTTTTGGTATAATCGCGAAAAATTAAAATAAAGGAGAAAAGTGAAAACAAAGGTAAATAAATACTTAGCAACATGGCTACCTCCCCAAGAAGCCCAAAAAAATGCGAAAAACACAAGCTCGCCCGCAACAAAAAAGGCTTTTACCATGATAGAGCTAGTTTTTGTTATCGTCATAGTAGGTATCCTAGCAGCCATAGCCGTACCTAGGTTAAACGTAGGCAGGCAGGATGCGGAAGTTGTAGCGGCTTTTGCAAATATTCAAAATACGATAAAAGAAACGCAGCAGTATTTTGCTGTACATGGCAACGGTAAGTATTATCTGCAAGGCGACGAGGGTACTGGAC
>CAUQMN010000077.1:0-5915 GCA_963518765.1 uncultured Campylobacter sp. | reverse complement strand
GGCCAAAGCCGTGCTACTCTATAGGCTGCAACAAATGCTATCGCTATTTTACGTATAATAATAGCGAGCAAACGGGATTAACGAGACAGGCAAACGAATAATACAAATCTCAAAAGTCGTTCCTAAAATTTAGCGAGGTCTAACCAAACATAAATACTAAATTTAAGTGACTTTAAAGATAGGGGTAAGCTAAAGGGCAAATTTAAAACCTCTGGCGTGGAGATAAAACCGGCGTAATGAAGCGCAGGCTAGATAAATTTGAGCCGCGAGCCAAAACGACTGATCGGGAATAATTAGTAACCGATTCCGCCAGAGGTAAAAATAAATACCGCCGCCAAATTTATAATACCGAATTTAACTTCGTAAATGGCCTAAATTTAAGCAAAATGCATTAAATTTAAGTGCTAAAAATAGCGAAGCTAAGATTTGCTAAATTTAGCAAAGCCGCTAGCCGAGGGGTAAATTTGGTATAACAAGGCAAGATAATAAAAAAGTGGAATATGAGAAACGGCAATCAGACGAGGCGCCGCCGATTACGAAATAAACTTCGGCGCGGCTTTACGGAGCGCAAATCGCACCTCCTGCCGCAAACCGCGCATAAATTTAAACCGCTGCCGAAACTGACGATTTTTGGGATTATTATTGTAAAATGCGGATCTAAAAACCGACTAATACCAAAATATACAAAAGGCAAGCCGTGTGCGAAGATGAGATAAAATACTACGAAATTTTGTTAAGCGGGTTAAATTTGGCGCCGCTCACTTATCACTACGGCGGTGATTTAGAGCCTTTTTGCGCGGTTACGGTTACGGTTAGAGGCAAAGAAACGCTGGGCTACGTTTTTAGGCAGGTCGCAAAACCAAGCTTTAAAACCGCCCGGATATCGGCCGTGCGCGCGCAGACTTTAACTCGGATTCAGATTTCGCTTCTGAAGTTTATCTCGCATTATTACGTCGTAAATTTATCCGTCGCCGCAGGGCTTTTTACTCCGCTTGACGTAGGCGCGCCGTGCCCGGTGTTTTGCGAAAAAAATGCGGATGAGCGGGCTTTGGGCGATAGTGCCGACTTAAATTTAAACGCCAAAATCCGTAAAAAAGAGGGGCAAAATTTAACCCTAGAGCCAAACGATGCCGCGCAGACTAGCGATTTGGATTTTGGATTTACCTCCGTAGTCGGCGTATCCAAGACTAGCGCATGCCAAGCAAATTTAAAACCAAATTTTGCCAAAAATGCTAGCCAAAACGGCGACGTGACTTTGACGGAGGCAAATTTATCGGCGGACGCTTCGTCGCTACAAACGGCTCAAAAACAAACGCTAAATTTGATAAATCGCCAAGAATCGGTCGCAGGCAAAAAGCTCTTTGAAACGCTAAATTTAAGCGACGAACTAGAGCCTAAAATCTTCTTAAAAGCCCCGAGCCTAAACCCGGCCCAACAAGAAGCGCTAAATTTTGCCAAAAGCCGTAAAACCAGCCTCATTTTCGGCGATACTGGAAGCGGCAAAAGCGAGATTTATTTTTCGCTCATTCGCGAATATTTGCTCGCGGGCAAGCAGGTTTTGCTTTTGATGCCGGAAATCTCGCTAACGCCGCAGATGACGAAGCGGCTAAAAAGCTATTTTGGCGAGAGTTTTGGCGTGTGGCACTCTAAAATTACGCCAAAAAAGCGCGGCGAAATCCTGCAAAAGTTTCAGAGTCGCGAGATAAATTTGATCGCCGGCGCGCGCTCGGCGCTATTTTTGCCCTTTAGCGAGCTTGGGCTAATCATCGTCGACGAAGAGCACGACGACAGCTACAAATCCGCGCAAAGTCCGCGCTATAACGCCCGCGACCTCGCGATATTTCTCGCGAGCAAATTTGACGTCAAAGTCGTGCTAGGCTCTGCGACGCCAAGCGTAACCAGCTTTGCTAAACAACCGCATTTTAGGCTAAAAGGCACGTTTTTTAAAAGCGAGAAAAAATTTATCTACGACGAGAGCGAGACGGGGCTAAGCGGCGTTGTGCTGGACGAGCTTGCGGCGAGTTTTGCGGGAGGCAAACAGGCGGTCGTTTTCCTGCCGACACGCGCGAACTTCCGCTACCTATCATGCCGCGAGTGCGGCAGCACGATAAAGTGTCCGTTTTGCAGCGTCGGGATGAGCTTTTACAAAAAACGAAATCTGCTAAAGTGCCAGTACTGCGGCTTTACGACGTCTGCTACATGCTCGTGCGAGAAATGCGGTAGCCAGATGATCGAAGCAAAAAAAATCGGCACCGACGAGCTAACGGAGGCCTTGCGCTCGGCGTTTCCAGCGGCTAGTATAGAAAAATTCGACCGCGACGAGATCACGACGCAAAACAAGCTCGAAAAGACGCTAAAAGCCTTTAACGCGGGCGAGATAGACGCGCTAGTCGGCACGCAGATGCTTAGCAAGGGCCATGATTATCACAACGTAGATTTGGCTGTTATCATGGGCGTGGACGATCTTTTGAGCTTTCCTGATTTTCGCGCTAGAGAGCGGACGCTGGCTCTTGCCATGCAAGTAGCCGGTAGAGCCGGGCGCGCGGGGCTTGGGCGCGTAGTGGTGCAAAGTAGGCAGCGGGAGTTTTTTGAAAATTTTATCGAGGATTATGACGCGTTTTTGGAGGAGGAGATACTCGCTAGAGAGCCGATATATCCGCCGTTTGCTAGACTTTTGCGCGTTGTCGTTTCTGAAAAAAGCGAACAGGTGGCAAAGCAAAGGCTTGAAATTTGCGTAGCCGAGCTTGAAAATTTGCGCGCCGTAGAATCTTCGCTCGAGATAGTCGGACACGGCAAGTGCGGAGTCGAGATTTTAGGCGGTAAATTTCGCTTTGAGATTTTGCTGCGCTGCGCCTCGCACGCTCCGCTTATCAAAGCCGCTCACATCTGCGCCTCGCACGGCTTTGACGTTGATATGGATCCGATAAATTTTTCGTAGTATTCCTATTTCTAGGAATTAAACGTAACTAAATTTTTATTTGTGATAATGTTTATCTTTTTAAGCCTATTTTTATACGATTTAAATATAATCGCGTTATAATTTTATATAGCCTTAAATATACAGTCTAATTAAAATTATAAAAATCACCCTAAAGGAACTTAATGCAAAAATTTTTACAAGCCCTAGCAGGCTCGCAAAAATATTTCGTAAACTACGTTAGCGTCGCGATTTTCATCGTGATGGCGTGGATAGGCGGACTCAAAGTCGTGCAATACGAGGCCGACGGCATCGTGCCGTTTGTGACCAACAGCCCATTTTTTAGCTACATGTATAGCAAAAAAGATATCGTAGATAACGGTAAGGGCAAAATGGTCGCCGAGTACAACCTACACAAAAACCCGGAAGGCTTGGTCGTGCCTAAAAACATCGAGTGGCACAAACAAAACGGTACTTACGCTGTTTCGTACCTGATCGGCGCGATGATCTGCACTATCGGTACGCTCGTGCTGCTTGGCATCTGGTTCCCTAAACTAGGGCTTATCGGCGGGCTGCTGACGTTTGGCATGTCTATCGTAACGCTTAGCTTTTTGATAACGACGCCTGAGACTTGGGTGCCAAATCTAGGCAATCCGGCGCTCGGTATCGCCGAAAGCCCTAATCACGGCTTCCCGTATCTATCGGGTGCCGGACGACTGGTGCTAAAAGATATAATAATGTCTGCTGCGGGGCTAATCGTAGCCTCAAATGCGGCTCGCAGGCTTTTGGAGTGCTGCAAAAGCTGCGCAGGTAAGTAAAATAGCGGATTTTAGCGAGCGGTAGGCCTAAATTTAGGTATCTTGCCGCTCGCGGCCGTTTTTATCCCTAAATTTACGGTTTTGCCGTAAATTTATCCTTTTTCGAACCCTAAACCAAATACTAGTTTTAAAATCGACTTTTGCTGATTTTAAATTTGCCTTTGCTTTTTAGCTTATCAAATTTAGCGAGCCAGGCGTAGCCGTAAGAGAAAATTGGGCATTTTTGTACTAAAATACTAGCGTAAATTTATGCAAATTTTAAGGAGAAGGCGTGGATATTTTTGACTTTTTTAAAAAAGGGGCCGATAGCGCGCGAAAAAGAAGCGCAAGCGCCGCAAAGATCGGCAAGACCGCGCAGGAGCGCAAGAATATAAGCATCGAAATTTTAAAATCGCAAGGCGTGCCTTTTATAGAGCATTTGCCGCTACGATACGAGACGGGCGAGGTCGCGCCGCGAGAAAAGGACGAGGTTATCGCTCGCGCGATTTGCTCGTTTGCCGCGATAATGTGCGCTTGCACGATCAGAGATAACGGCGAGCTAACGGACGAAGACAGGCAGGGCACGAAGGACTTTCTAGATAACCGCTTCGGATGTATAGACAAGCTAACGCGTATGGAGCGTCGCGTCATAGAGGGTGAAGCGAGCTACGACGAGGCCGTAAATATGGGCTGGAAATACGAGTCGCTGTGGGCGCTGCTTTGGGCGATGGGGCTAGTAAAAGAGCTAGATTTCCCAAAGGATATCTGCGATTGCAATTTTGTAATGAAGACCTTTAGCGGCGATTTTTCGGAGCGTGTGAAAATGCGCGGCACGGATGAAATCTTGCAGGCGCTTGATCTCGTCTACCGCTACCACTGGGCATGCGTCAATGCTAGGGTAAACGGTAGCAAGAGAGCAGGCCTTGATGAAGAGGTCGTGATGGAGAGGCGCGGCGGGCTAGAGTGGCTGTGCTGCAAGGGGGCTGAAAACGATAATCTAAGCGATGAGTATAATGCGTGGGATTATCCTGACTTGAATACTTGACTTTTGTGCGTTGTCTCACGAGCGTCTTTAAATGGGTTTGAAATTTTAAGTCTGCGATAGGTTATATGCCTTATCTCGACTTAAAATTTCTGCACGACATTTAAATCCATCTCGCGATACTGCCGCTCCTACATTCTTTAACTCAAATTTTAAACTAGCCTACGCTTAAAAATCCTCTGCCAGCAGCTACGAGCGTAGCGAAGTAGAAATTTTACCTCGCCTCCTCGTAGCGAAGTTTAGCTTCACTGCGTTCGCTACTGCAAGCAGAGCGTTACTAGCGCATGGCGCGAAGTAAAGCAAAAATTGTCGCGCCTTATTTTTGCGCGTCGTCCTCCATCGCTATACTTCGTTGTCTTAAAATTTTATTGGTTATCATCTATATGATAGCTCCCGCTTTAAAATTTTAAACTACCCAGTCAAGCTTACGTTTAAATTTTGCGTCTTATCCATTTGAGATTAAATTTAAAATACGAATTTATTTGGCTATACTTCGCTTAAATTTCATAAAGGACGCAAATGAACGAGTTTTTCCCTTGTCGGGCGGTGGAGCATAGCGACGGCTCGTATGCCGCGATAACATCTGATTTTCACTACTTTGACGCGTATTTTAAAAACGGCTGCGGCGGATACGATTTGCAAAGCTTGGCCAAAAGCCTAGCCAAAAAGCACGACATAAAAGGTCTAAAATACGACTGCGAGGCTGGTATGTTTTGCGTTTATTCAAAGGATTTGGGCGCGCTAAAAGCCCTGTGCGAGAGGTTGCGGGAGATTAGCGGCCAGCAGAGCGACTATGTACCCGCAAGGCCGCAAAAGCCCAAAATAAAACCCAAAATGCTAGACGAGCTACTGCTAAAAGGCTTTGTTTTAAGGCTTGACGAGGATACGCAAAAGCGGTTTTTGGACGGCGTACCGTTAGAGCTTTCGCCGCTGCTTGAGAACTACGCGGCCGCGCTTGCGGGAGATGACGAGAAGGCACAGTTTGAGGCGCTGCGCCGCATAAATTCGCAGGCGTTCTCGCAAAATAAAAGGCGAGATTGCGTTAGCGCGCTAGGTCATCCCGCGTTTTTACGAATATTATTTGATTTTATCGACAAAAATCCTAGCGACAAGCCGCATTTAGAGGCTCTTCGCGCGCTTGAGGCTATATGTATGAGGC
>CAUQMN010000076.1:0-6040 GCA_963518765.1 uncultured Campylobacter sp. | reverse complement strand
CATATCTTTATCAGCCCAAGATGTTCTAGCGCACGCCCACATTAGGTCAACGAAGTTATGTCCGTTTTTGTCTCTTTGGAAGTGCCAATCTTTAGTGTCTCTTGGTCCTTTAGCCGCGTCGCCTGCAACTAGAGATTTTCTAGCAGGATCTACGTCGATCTTCCAGATGTGAGATCTTCTTTGTGTATCAAATCCAGCGTTGTCTTGGAACTGGATAGCGTAGAAGTTCTCGCAGCTCATCATGAACGGCATATGGCAAGATGCGCAGGTGTTATCTTTGTGTGTATCGGCTCTAGAAGCGATATATGCTTGCTCTTTGTGGCAATCTTTACAATCTTTTCTGATCTTCGGTTTAGTGTAAAGCGCGCTTAGGTAGCCTTGCTCCGAGTTATAGTTTACGCCCTTGATAGTCTTGTCGCCTACAACCGGACCCGTGTTATCGTGTGGATCGTGGCAAGTGGTGCAGCGCATACCTTTATCGTAGTGAGCGGTAAAGTATGATTGTGAACCCTCAGATCCGCATCCTGGTCCCATTGATTTAAATTTAGAGCTTAGAGATAGGTCAAGCTTGCCTTGGTTTAGAGGATTAGCGCGAGCTAGGTCAGGGCTGTAGTTAAATCTTTGGTGGCAGCGTTCGCAGTTTGATGTTCTAAAGTTTGTAGCTCCGTCAAGGTGACCGCCTGCTCCGTGACACTCCTCACAGCTTACGCCTTTAGAGATAGTGTGTTTTTGAAGCTCTTTAGCATTACCAAGAGCCGCATAGAACTCTTTCTTGGTTTTAAAGTCAAATTTGAACGGGTGGCAAACTTCGCAGTAAGAGCCGTTTGCTTGGAAGAACATTGACTTTTTATACTTAGCCGCGTATGAGGCTAGACCTCTGACGTATCCGCCGTTATCGCCGTAATCAGCTAGAGTTTCCGGAAAATCAGGAACGAAATCTTTGATTTTCTTAACTGTTTCAGGAGTTAAATTTAGCGCCCAAGTTCTTTGGAATTGGTTACCGCCTGCTACGACTTGACCCGTACCGTCTCGTAGCAAACCGCCCTCTACGTGGTAAGTTCCTCGCAGCAACCACGCGTCTACGTAGCCGAATTTGGTTCTTAGGTGTCCGACGGTGGCGTAAATAACGTCCGGAGTAATACCTTGAGGCAAGATAGACGCGGTATCAGGACTAAATACCGGATCGGTTAGGTTGTTGTTAACCTCCGGGTGCTCGCCAGGGAAGCGGATAGTAGTGGCGTGGCGCGATCTGCTCCATACCTCGTACTGTGCAGGGTGGCACTCGCCGCACTTTTCGGATCCTACGAATTTGTTAGGAAACTGCAAAGACGAACCCGCAGGTATCCTATACATCATAGAGCTGTAGCCTTTACCGCCGTCTCTTTTACTAGCTTTTGACATGTCAAAGCCGTGACCTTCGGCAAGCCACTCAAGTCCACGGTCGTGAACGTCTAGTTTACCGACTGTTTTACCGCCGTATTTTGTGAAAATCGGGTGGTTTTTAAACAGCCACTCATACATCTCTTGCTCTTCTACGATGTAGTCTTGCAAGGATATTACGCCTCTGCTTTGAAGCGTGCCTTTTGGGTTTGCTATGACGTCTCGCGCTTGTTGAGACATCTGCATGTTGTGTTCTTCGCAACAGGCTTGCGATGCGAAGACGCTAACGCCCATAAGCAAACCTAATAAGGTTTTACTTAAATTCCTCATTGCGCCCTCCTTATAAATTTTGGATCTAAAATCAAAAAGATTTCATACTGATAATGTTATCGTAAAAAGGGGGCAAAAAAAGGGGAATATTAATAAATTATGAATTTTTAAATTTAATAGTAAATACTACGCCGTTATTTATATTTTGCGCGTAAATTCGGGCGTTGTTTTTTTCGGCTATCACCTTACTCATATATAGCCCAAGCCCGCTGCCTGACTTTTTCGTAGTAAAATGCGGCTTGAAAATTTTATTTATCACCGCTTTATTTATATTGCCGGCGTTATTTTCGAGCGTGATCGCGCGCTCGCCGTTTTGCAAAAAGGCCGTTATTAAAATTTGCATTCGGTTTGCTTGCGCTCGCTCTTGCGGCGCGTTTAAAAATGCTTCTTTGGCGTTATTCATGACGTTGATTAAAATTTGAATGAGCTCGTTTATATTTCCGTAAAGGGTAAAATTTTCTTTTATCTCGACTTTTACGTCGATGACGTGCTTTTTGAGCGTCGCATTTAAAATTTTACAAGCCTGTTCTATGGCCTGCTTTACCTCAAATTCGCTCTTTGGCATATTTGGATTAAAGAAATTTTTAAAATCCTCGATAGTGCCGGACATAAATTTGACCTGCTCGTTCGCCTCCTCGATAGCCTCTTTTAGCCTCTGCTCGCTTAGCTTGCCTCGCTCGGAGTAAAGCTCCAAATTTACCAAAGTAGAGCTGATCTGGGCTAGAGGCTGGCGCCACTGATGCGAGATATTGCCGATCATCTCGCCCATCGAGGCTAAGCGGCTTTGATTTATCATTAAAAGCTCGTTTTGCATCTTGGTTTTTTCGTTGCTTTTGTGGATTTTATAAACGAAAAATAAAAACGCCGCAAATATCGCCGTGATCGCCACGCCGCTAACGATAAATTCTTGTTTATGATAGAGCAGGATGCTTTTTACCGGGATTTTAAAGCTTACCATCGCTATCGTGTCGCCGACTTTGCCCTCGAAATTGTTCAAATTTCCGTATTGTTCGAGCATTTTTTTAGGCGCGCTGTTTATGTTGTGGCACTCGACGCAGGATGGGTGGGAGTTTTTAACCGGAAGTCCGACGAAAAAGTACGAGGCGTTTTGATCTTTGATGATATCGGAGTAGACTTCGTATTTGCCTTCTTTAAATCCTTCTAAAATTTCGTTTTCAAATTCCGTGCCTTCGTGTTCGGGGTTTAGCGGGTTCGTCGCCGTTAGTCTGTAGTCGTAGTTTATGTTTTTTTTGGCGAGCTGGATTTTGTAAATTTGACGAGTTATATAGGATGAGGACATCAGCCTTGGATCAAAAAGGTCTTTATCTATGACGCCGCCGTCTTTTAGCTCCTCTATCAGCGGGCGCTGGACGGTAGAGATGTAGTCGCGTATGCCGTTCATCGCGTCAAGTACGTAAAATGCCTCCTGCCTGGCGTCCTTTAGCGCAAGATCGCGGTAAAAGTTAAAAACCAAAACGGTAATGGCGCCGTATAAAACGACGAGCAGTAGGACGATAAATTTAAATTTGGACTTCACATAGATATCCTACGCCGTATAAATTTTTGATTGTATCCTTGCCGATCTTGCGGCGCAACTCCTTTACGATGGTTTTGATGGCTTCTTTGGTCGGCTGTTCAAATTCCCACATGTAGTCAAACAGCTGCTCGTAAGTGATAGTTTGGTTTTTGTTGTTTAAAAAATACTCCAAAAGCTTGCTTTCGCTTTTGGAGAGGCGACAGGCCTCTTCCTTTATATATATGATTTTTTTACTAAAGTCGTATTTGAGGTCGTCGTTGATACTAAACACCGGCGTATGGTCGATGAGTTCCATCGCGACGTCTTCTAGCGCTTTTATAAACGTATCTTTATCGTAAGGCTTTGAGAGATATCTCGTGATCTTTAGCTCGACCGCGCGCCACAAATACTCCTGCTCGGTATGGCTTGAGATGATTACGATCGGGATTTTGCGGTTTGCACAGCGGATCTTTTTAGCTACCTCTAAACCGTCCATGTGCGGGACGCTGACGTCAAGGATGAGCGCGTCATACGAGCCGCTCATAGCCTCGTCTAGCGCCTCGATTCCGTCGCTTACGCCTTTTACTTCGGCGAAAAACAGCTCGAGGGAGTCGATCATATTTTTTAATATATATGGTTCATCCTCTAAACAAAGGACTTTTTTGTTGGATAAAACGTCTAAAACGGAGTAATCTTGCATCTTTTTCTCGTACTAAATTTTGCCGATACTAACACAGGCAAGCTTAAAATACTATTTTTATAGGCTAGGATATTAATCGCCAATTATAAATTAATCAAAAACTTTCTGGCGGCTTGGATGTAAAATTTAGGGAATAAATTTAAAGATGGTGGAGTTAAGCGGGATCGAACCGCCGACCTCTTGAATGCCATTCAAGCGCTCTCCCAGCTGAGCTATAACCCCAATCATTGAAAGGATTTTGGAATTATATCATTTTTATCTTACGAAATTTTGAAATTTGATGAAATAAAATAAAATTTTAAGCAAAAATCAGCTAGAATCTCATTTCTCAAACAAAAATGCGGGAATAGCTCAGGGGTAGAGCACAACCTTGCCAAGGTTGGGGTCGCGAGTTCGAATCTCGTTTCCCGCTCCATCGGTTTTAAATTTAGGGAATTTTTGCCCGGGTGGCGGAATGGTAGACGCAAGGGACTTAAAATCCCTCGGTATTTTTTACCGTACCGGTTCAAGTCCGGTTTCGGGCACCATTGACTTTTAGGCGACATAGCCAAGTGGTAAGGCATGAGCCTGCAAAGCTTTGATCCCCGGTTCGAATCCGGGTGTCGCCTCCAAAATTTAAGGAGAGAAAATGCGTTATTTGCTAATGCTATTATCTGCTACTTTTTTTATGGTCGGTTGCTCAAATACATGGCACGGCGTCAAAGAGGACACTAGTAATGCCGTTGAGTGGTCAAAGGAGAAAGTCAATAAAGGCGCTTCCTACGTAAAGGAAAAAACCGAATAAATTTGGCTATAATTAGCCGAAATATTTTTACGGGAGATGGCTGAGCGGTCGAAAGCGGCGGTCTTGAAAACCGTTGAGGTGTGAAAGCCTCCTGGGGTTCGAATCCCTATCTCCCGGCCACAACTACTCTTAAAATATATCTTTAGATACCTGTATTTCGCCATTTTTAAGCAGTTTATATCATCATATTTTCGTCTCAAATTTCGGACGATTTTATTTTGTTACACCAAATTTGAGTTTCTGTTACATCGTTTGCTTATTAGATTAGAAGTTTGCAATGACTTCTAAATTAATAACTCGAATTAAAAATAGACCAAGCTACTATTTCGATAAGGCCTTGAAAAATGATAAAATTATTACCGTCAAATATTGCCTATTTACGGACAATGAGCTTGAAGCCAAAGCCATCGCTTTAAAAATAAAAAACGAAGCCGATAATAGACGTAATTCTGTTCAAACCAAGAATTTTATCGATTTACCGTTAAGATACAAGATACGCAACATTCAGAAAAATATTAAAAATAGACTCAAGATAATTTAAGCGGATTTTTAGCCGCAACTTCGTCTTGCTACTTATAAGGCCATTTATCGATTGTAGCAGTTTCCGATATAAGTTTTACTGTGTGGTTTTAGTATGGCTCTCTTTAACTTAAGCTCACGCAAGGGAGCAGTAAGTTACGATGAGTTCGATGAAAAACAAATATATAATCCGTTCAAGAATTTCTGAAGCTAAATTTAAAGAAATTCTAAAGTACTTCACGGAGGATATAGAAGCATCAAAGATATCAAATTTAACTAAAATTTCAGAAGCAACCCTGTGTAAAATCTTTAGAAACATAAAAATTCTTATGTCTAAAGAGTGTGAGGTCTTGGAAAGTAACGAGCGTAGCGAAGTTAAAGATATCTAAGTTCTCAGGTAAAATTTCCAAGCCCGCCTAGAAGCTTCGCTTTGAAATAGACGAAAGCTACTTTTACTTCGCTTTGCTCGTAACTGCGTCTTGAAAAGCTACTAGCGTAGTGAAGTAGAGCAGAACGGAGCTAAGAGAGTAAGAGGTAAGAGAGGTAGAGGAGCAAGCGGAAAGCAGCTGGTATTTCTATTTCGCTACGCTCATAGCTATAAACAGACGGTATGCTAAAGCGTGACGGTAAGGTCTATACTTAGATAGTTAAAAACTGCTCTGCTAGTGAGTTGATACCGATATTATCAGAGTTTCTCAAAGAGAGTGCAGGCACAAGAGCGAATTAGACGAGAGCATGATTTACTCTGATTGCCGAAAAGCTTATGATGGATTAGTAGATTATGGAGCCAAAGAGCACTACAGGGTGAAGC
>CAUQMN010000075.1:0-6148 GCA_963518765.1 uncultured Campylobacter sp. | reverse complement strand
AATCCGCAAGAAGTAGAGTATTTTGAAAAATATCATAAATACGAAAACGATCCGCGCGTAACCAAACTCGGAAATTTCCTCAGAAAAAGCTCTCTTGACGAGCTGCCTCAACTAATCAATGTCCTAAAAGGCGAGATGAGTATCGTAGGCCCTCGTCCGTGCGCGCAGTACGAGCGCAAGGATATGGGGCGATACGCCGAGCTGATCTTGGCGGTTTTGCCGGGGATTACCGGCATCTGGCAGGTTAGCGGCAGGAGCGACGTAGACTTTGAGACGAGGGCGCAGATGGATGCGTGGTATATGAAAAACTGGTGCATCTGGAACGATATCGTGATAATCATAAAGACCTTTAAGGTTGTTTTAATGCGTAAAGGCGCAAGCTAATCAAACTAAGCGGCTAGTCGCGATGAGGTGCGGCCGGAGGGCGAAATTTTGCCGTAATGCGAATCTATAAAGCGCGGTAGGAAGTTAAAATTTAGCTACGTCTAGGTTTCGCGGCAACGATAAATTCGGCGTATATCGCCGCTGTCCGTCTCGCCCAAATCTATATAAAAATGCTTTTAGCCTAACTTAAAATACCCGCAAGGGTAAGCTTTGTCCAAAATTTTAATCCAAGCGTAAATTTTGCCTTGCCGCCTAAAGCTCATTTACGCTTAAATTTACGCTCTAGCTTTGGCTTGGCTCGGCGATTTTGGCGTTAGTTTCGCGCCAAGACTCGGTCCGTAAAAGTAAAAGCGACTAAAAAGAGCTATGCCGTAAATTAGGCCGCCTAAACCGCTTTGCAAAGCTCTGCAAGAAAGTAAATTTATCCTATCAAAACGCCAGCCGGGCGAGAGACGAAGGTAAAATTTGGCTAAGGCACGGCAAAATCCATAACTTTAAGGCTTTTATTTGCTTATTTTTGGCCGAATTTGACGAATCTTTGCCAAAAATCAGGCTAAATTCGCGCCCTTGCGCGTTTTGGTATATTTTAGAGCTATTTTTAGCATAAAATACTGCGTTAACAAAACAGCTTTGATAAAGCGTTGAGGCGGCTTTTGGGTCATTTTATTTTGCTTAAATTACGGCGCACCAAATTCGCGCGATAAATTAAAAACAGAGATATTTAAGGAAAGTAAAAAGTCGGAATTTCTTCCGACTTTGGGTTTTATAGTTTCCCGCCTTCAACGACGAGAGATTCCGGATTTACGCTATCGCCGTAGATCGGTTTTAGCGTAGCATCGTAGTCTTTGTGGAAGAAATTTTCCTTGCCAAGCTCAATGATCTCGTTATTTAGCCACTCAAGTAGAGCTTTGTTGCCTTTTTTAACCGCAGGCGCTATTACGTCCACATCGCCTAGAGCTTCGATACCGACGGTAAAGCCCGGATTTTCCTTAGCCCACGCAAAAAGCAGCGCGTTATCGTGCGCTAGCGCCGCGCCTCTTTTATCGACTAGGGCGGCGAAGGTTTCCGTGTTTTGGTCGTATTTTATAAGCTCGATGTCGGGGTGATTTTTCGTGAAATACGCATCCGCGGTCGTGCCTTTATTGACGATTAGTTTTTTGCCTTTTAGCTCGTCCACGTTTTTTATGACCGCACCGTCGGGGATAACTCCGCATTGGTATAATTTAATATACGGATGCGAAAAATCAACGACTCTAGCGCGCTCAGGGGTTTTGGTGAAATTTGCCAAAGTGATGTCTACTTTGTCCGCGACTAGCACTTCTACGCGGCCTGCTGCTTCTACGAGTTCAAATTTAACTTTGCTCTCATCGCCTAGTAGATCCTTTGCGATGCGTTTGGCGAAGTATATATCGTAGCCTTGGTTTTTGCCCTCTTTATCGACGTAGCCAAACGGCGGTTTGTCGCTAAAGACGCCCACGCGTACGTATCCGCGCTCTTTGATTTTAGCCAAAGCGTCCGCTTCGGCAGCCTGCAAATTAGCCTGACCCGTTAGAAAGACGGCGGCGAATGTTGCCAAAAATGAAAACAGAAGTTTTCTCATTCTTTCTCCTTTAAAATAAAGTGCGTAGAATATACAAAATCTTGGCTAAAATGCGGCTAAATTCGTGGTTTTTCGGACGGCGAGCGTAGAGAAAAATCAAATTTTGTTTAAAAACGTAACGCTAAATTTAAAATGGAGTGTAAAATTTACTCAAAATAAATTTAATTTTAGATTTAAGAAACGGCTATAGAATTAAATTTGCGCGGGTTATTTTGAGTAAATTTGAGTTGTTTAAATGATAAAGACGCAAGATTTTAAAAGCTAAATTTGACGAAAAGCTTTCAAATTTAGCCCAAAAAGGTCAAATTTAAAACCCCTAAAACGAAAATAAATTTAAAAATTTCTTCGCGCGTTCGCTTTTTGGATGCGTGAAAAAGGCCTCGGGTTCACTCTCCTCGACGATTTTGCCCTCATCCATGAAGACTATACGATTCGCCACTGAGCGCGCAAATCCCATCTCGTGCGTTACGATTAGCATCGTCATGCCATCTTTTGCGAGGTTTATGACGACGTCTAGCACCTCGCGCACGATCTCGGGATCCAGCGAGGCCGTTATCTCGTCAAATAGCATGATTTCAGGCCTCATACAAAGCGCGCGCACGATAGCGATGCGTTGCTTTTGCCCGCCGCTAAGCTCCTTTGGATAGGCGTATTTTTTATGTTTTAGGCCTACTTTTTCTAGCCACGCCTCGGCCTCTTTTTCGACCTCTTCGCGGCTTCTTTTTTGCGCTTTTACGGGGCCTAGCACGATATTTTCGATGACGTTCATATGGTCAAACAGCTCGTAGTTTTGAAAAACCATGCCCACTTTTTGGCGGATTTTTATCCAGTCTTTGTAGTCTTTGTCGATCTTTTCTCCGGCTATCTCTATCTGCCCGCCGTCAAAGGGCTCAAGGCCGTTTATGCAGCGCAGAGTAGTGCTTTTGCCGCATCCTGACGGTCCTAGGATCACGACTACTTCGCCGTTTTTGACGCTAAGGTCGATGCCTTTTAGCACCTGCAAGTCGCCGTAAGATTTGCTTAAATTTGAGAGTTTTAAAATTTCGCTCATTTGATTCCTTATGCCCATCTGTTTTCAAGTATCTTGGATAGTTTTGAGATAGGATAGCAGACGAGAAAATATAATAAAAATATAAAGCCGTATATCCAAAACGGCACGGTCGGGTTGGCGGTTAGGCTTGCCGCCTCGATCGTTTGCTGTCCGACTTTTAGTAGGTCTGGTACGCCGATGAGAGCGACGATCGGGGTGGTTTTGATGATACGGCTTAGCAAATTTACGCCCGCTGGCACCAGGCGGCGCGTGGCTAGCGGGATCACGACGTAAAGATAAATTTGAGCCTTGCTAAGCGCTAGAGCGGCTGCGCTTTCAAACTGATGCCTCGGTATCGAGACGATCGCGCCGCGCACGATATCCATCATCTCAAACACGCCCCACAGGCTAAATACGATGAGTGAGGCGTTAAATTTGGAAATATCAAGCCCAAAAGCCTTGCTTGCGCCGTAGTAAAACAAAAATAACCATACGATTTGAGGCATTATGCGTACGATTTCGAGACAAATTTTTAGCGTGAAAAAGATAAATTTATTTTTTGAGCTCATAGCCACGCCCAAAAATGTGCCTAAAACAAGGGAGATCGCGATCGAGATAGCCGAAATCTGCACGCTCATCCACAGCCCCTCGAAAATCAGCCGCTTTAAGACCAGCGGGTCGAATAAAATACTAACTCCGTCCAACTCTCATCCTTTTTTCGAGCCAAAATAACGCCAAAGATATCGGCAAAATGATAATCAAATAGCTAACTACGAGCATAAAAAGCGCCTCGTCGGTCATGTAGTAAAGCCCGATGATATCCTTTGTCGCATAGACTAGATCGGGTAGGGCGATGATGCTGATGACCGAGGTTTCTTTGATGAGAAAGATGACGTTAGCGGCAATAGACGGGATCGAAACGCTAAAAGCCTGAGGCAAGATAACGTAGCGTAAAATTTGCCCCTGCGTGAGTGCGACGCTAAGCGCGGCCTCGATCTGCGTCTTTTTTACCGCCTCAAAGCCCAGGCGAAAGCTCTCAGCCATATAGCTGCCGCCTAGAAACGCAAGTCCCGTGACCGCGCAGGTAAAGGCGCTCAAATTTAACCCGAATTTGCTAAGTCCGTAGTAGAGGAAAAAAAGCTGTATAAGCAGCGGCGTGTTTCTGGAAACCTCGATGTAGCCGTTTACGACGGGCGTTAGGAATTTGACCTTGTAAAATTTAACCAGCGTGCAAAATATGCCGATAACAAGCGAGAGCAAGATGCCGTAAAGCGAGAGCTTGACGGTGAAAATGCCCGCTTTTACGAACATCGGCGTAAATTCTTTTATAAACTCAAAATCCATAAATTTTTTAGCTTCTTTTTGATAATTTCGCGAGATTGTAGCGAAAGCAAACTAAATTTAAAACTAATTTTGTATGATTTATTTTAAAATTTAAGCTTGCAAAAGGTATCATAACCCCTAAATTTTGATAGAAATTATTTAAATAAAGGACGAATTTGAGAGCGTTTGCAGAGTGGGAAAAACAAGAGCTGATATTTTTATCGCTGCCGCATGAAAACACCGACTGGAAGCCGTATCTGGATGAAATTTTAGACGCCTACGATAGGCTGGTCGCCGCTATCGTGCCGTTTCAGAAGGTCGTTTTGATCTGCCCCGAGGAGAGGATTTTTCGGGAGCGATTTGCTAAATTTGATAACGTAGAGTTCGTAAAAATCGACACCGATGATACGTGGATACGCGACTACGGCATGATAGACGTAGAGGATGGCGCTAAAATCGTCAGCTATGATTTTAAATTTAACGCTTGGGGCGGCAAATTTGAAAGCTCGAAGGATAACGCCGTAAATTTGGAGCTTGCCAAGCGTTTTAAGAGCGATTTGCGCAGTATCGATCTCGTGCTTGAGGGCGGCAGTATCGATTTTAACGGGCGCGGCACGCTGCTAACGACCGAAAAGTGCCTACTAAACGACAACCGCAACTCTCATCTAAATAAAGATCAGATCGAGGCGCAGCTTAGGGAGCTTTTCGGCCTTGATCACGTGATATGGCTTAAAAACGGCTTTATAAAGGGCGACGACACCGACAGCCACGTCGATACGCTGGCGCGCTTTATCACTCCGGACACCATCGCGTACGCCTCCTGCGACGATCCAAACGACGAGCATTTTAAGGAGCTTGCCGCGATGAAAAAAGAGCTTGAAAGCACGGGCTTTAAGCTCGCGCCGCTGCCGCTTCCCAAGGCTAAATTTTACGGCGGCAAGAGGCTTGGCTGCACGTACGCCAATTTTATCTTTATAAACGGCGCCGTTATCGTGCCGACGTACAATGATGATAACGATAAAATCGCGCTTGATCGACTAGCGCAGCAGCTGCCTAACCATAAGATAATCGGCGTGGATTCGCTCGTTTTCGTACGTCAAAACGGCTCGCTGCACTGCTCCTCACAGAATAGATTTGCGGGCGTGAGAAGCGAAAGCGAAATCTAAATGCAACTAAACGACGCTAACATAAAAAGGCAAAATGAAATTTTAGGCCGCAGAGCCGTGATAGTCGCGGGCGCGACGGCGTTTACACTAGCCGTGGTTAAATTTGCCGCGGGTTTGATCGGCGGTTCGGTGGCGGTGCTTAGCTCGGCGATCGATTCGATGCTCGACCTGCTAGTTTCCGCGCTAAATTTTTTCGCCATCCGTAAATCCCAAGCCGCGCCCGATGCTAAATTTAACTTCGGCTATACCAAGCTAGAAGCGCTTGCGGCGATGTTTGAGGGCGTTTTGATCGTGGGTGCGGGCGCGTTTATACTTTACGAGAGCGTGCGTAAGCTGCAAATGGAGCAAGCGCCCGTAGATACGGCTTTTTCGCTCTATGCGATGGCGCTATCGGTCGCGGTTACGGGGCTACTGGTCGCCTACCTCTCCCGCGTCGCTCGCCGCACGAGAAATTTGATCGTTAGAGCCGACGCGCTGCACTATAAAAGCGACCTTTTTAGCAACCTAGCCGTTATCGCCTCGCTTATCTTGGTCGAATTTACGGGATTTGCCGCGATAGACGCCGTTTTTGGTATAGTGATTAGCGGCTACATCGCCGTTAGCGCGATAAATTTGATGAAAGAAAGCGTAGGCGTGCTGCTTGAC
>CAUQMN010000074.1:0-6181 GCA_963518765.1 uncultured Campylobacter sp. | reverse complement strand
TATCTCGCCAAGAAGCTTAACGCCCTCTTTTGCGCTCTTCATACGTGGCAAAAGCACGTCTGGGATGTCGTCCTCGGTGATACCAGTCTCTTCGTTATATGGGTCGATCTTTAAAAGCTCATCTTTTGCGTAAATGGTCTCAGTGCCGCTTAGTCCAACGCCAGCCTCGTTGTAGCCGACTGCTCCGTGAAGTTTTGTGTGCGAATTTGCGATAGTTGTGTATCTCATGCCATCTTTTGGGAGCGGATATGTAAAGTCATTTGCGCCGTCATGTGCCTTTGAGCTGTGCATGCCAGTTTGATTTTTCGTAGCTGGATGTATCAAAAAGACTTGTGCCTTTATAGCCTTGCTATCAGCGCTTCTAGCCACTAGCATAGAGCCGTCGTTTGAAGCTTTATCTCCTACTAAAATGGTAGTGCATGCCAAGCTACTTGTGCCTAAAATCGCACTCATAGCGACGATTGATGCGAGAATTTTACCTTTCATCTTTACTCCTTTAGTAAAATAAAATTTCTTATATGTGATTATATGCCAAATTTAATAAATTATTTCCTATTTTTAAAACTTTTTTAATTTAAATGTAAATTTATTGCAAATTTTGTCTAAGTGAAATTTAAATTTTCTAAAGGATTTTTCGCTATAATCCAAATCTTACGCACTTGCGTATAAAATTTCAAAAAGGATTAGCATGCCAAAGATGAAAACCGTTCGCGGTGCTGCTAAGCGCTTTAAAGTAGGTAAAAATAAGATAAAAAGAGGCTCTGCTTTTAGAAGCCATATCTTAACAAAAAAACCTAGTAAGCGTATGAGAGATTTGCGTGGCCCACAATACGTGGACAGCACAAATGTCCCAGCCGTTCGCAAAATGCTCGGCGTATAAGCAGCTGTAGATTTAAGTTTTTGACAAAAAGTCATTCAAACTCCCCCAAATTTAGGGGCAAGACTCACTTCGTGAGCGCCAATTTGTAAAAGGATAAATATGGCAAGAGTAAAAACAGGCGTAGTTAGAAGAAGACGCCATAAAAAAGTTTTAAAACTAGCTAGAGGTTTTTTCAGCGCTAGACACAAACACTTTAGAAAAGCTAAAGAGCAATTAGAAAGAAGTTTGGTCTATGCATACCGCGACAGACGCCGCAAGAAACGCGACTTCCGCCGCTTGTGGATAGTGCGCATAAATGCTGCGTGCCGCCTAAACGACATTAGCTATTCGCGCTTTATCGCGGGACTTAAAAAAGCAAATATCGAGCTTGATAGAAAAATCTTAGCCGATCTAGCTATGAATGACGCAAAAGCTTTCAGCGAGCTAGCTTCAAAAGCAAAGGCTGCTTTATAATACCCAGGGGCGGTTTTCCGCTCCTTTTTCTCTATTCTTTACTTCGATTAAATTTTATCGTTTCTACCAAATCGCAATAAAACAAATTTCGATTAAAATCTTAATTTTTATTTTTCGTTTTTTCTGATAAGATAACGCCTTAAATTTAAGGAGTAAAAATGGACATGCAAAAACTAAATCAAAACCTAAACAAACTCAACAAAATTTTATTTATTATTTTAGGCATTGCCGCCGCGATCTGGATCGGCGTAGAGGTTTTTATAGGTAGCAAGGTAGAATATACAAAAGAGCAGATGAAAGAAAACCTATGCGAAGCGTCAAACGTAAAAGAGATGCTGGCGCGACTAAATTCAAGCCTTCCAAGCAAACTCGACGAGATAAATACGCTCGAGAAAATCGTCTGCGAAAACCGCCGTTTTGTTTATCATTATACGCTCGGTAAAGGGCTAGAAATGGATGAAAACGCACTAAATGATAAAGATATAGCCGAGCTAAAAGAGGAGCAAACAAAGGAACTCAAAAAAGAATTTTGCGAGGATACGCGATTAAAGGCTGTGCGCGAGATAGCCGAGGGCGTGGATTTCGTCTATTTTTTGGGTGCTAAAGAGTTGATTCGGGTAAAGCTTGAAAGCAAAGATTGCGAGTAAATTTAGCTGTCTTGCCCAAAATCTTGTAAAAGCCATTAAAAAAGCTAGGACAAATTTATGCTTTAAAAGCGGTCGGTTTTAAAGACGAATAGAGTCAGCATACGTTTAGCCGCTAAATAGGACTGAAAATTTGCCCCGCCGTCCGCTCGGTCGTATTTTAAAAGTGTTTAATTAAAATTCATATTTAGATTAAGATGTATTTTATAGCCGCGTGCTATCATACGCTACGGTGCGCTAATCGACATAAAAAACGAAATAAAGGGCAAAAATGAAACGCTGGAGTAAGCTTCGAAAACGGTTTTACGAACTCGTGGACGAGGGTATCGATTTTCAGATACATTGCGCGGTTTATAGGATGCAAAGCAGGCGTGGCGGCACTGATTTGCCGCGATATTTTATCACGCTTGCGGACGAGATTATTTTTGATTACCCGAAGGATTTCGCGCTAAAAGACGGCCGTATAAAAAGCCTAGCGCAGGGCGGCGCTCCTCTAGCGAAATTTTATCCGTACGATAGCGGCATAAGCGGCATCGGCGAGCTTATCCGCGAATATATCGACACGCCCAAAGATGAGCTGTTTAAAAAGCATTTTGACGCCGATGAATGGGGGCTTGCAAATATCCTAAAGGCCGCCGACAAACGCATCGGCAAAAGGAGGCTGCAAATTTTAGCCAAAAACAAGAAAAATCAAGCGATGCAAAAGATCGTGCAAGCTAGGCTAAACTACGTAGCAGATAGTAAAATGCCCGAATTTAAACGAGAAATTTAAAGGAAAATCATGACTCCGCGCGAGATATTTTTAAACGGCTGCAATGAGATCGCGGCAAATTTTGCAGACTTTAAGCCCACGCAAAAAGGGCAAAAAATAAGCAAAAAAAGCGCCGACAAGGACGTTTCGTTTGAGATTTATTTTCAATCAAGCATGCATAATTACGAGGGTAGCGTAGAGATCTTTCCGCACGTCGCGATCTACTGCAAAAGCCTAAAAAAACTGATGCAAGAGGAGCTACCATACGCGACTGATCTCGTTTTTGCTAAGCAGCTGGGCTATCTCACGCCGCACAAACAGTTTAGCGACTGGCAGCTCGCGGGTGCTAGCTTTGAGCCTAGCGTGCGCGAGATTAGCGCGGCTATCAAGGACTACGCGCTGCCTATATTTGAGCTGTTTGAGGACAAGCAAAAGGCGGCGGAGTTTATGATGCAACGCGGGACTAAATTTAACCCGAATTTAAAAGATACCGATTTATATCCGATTTTTTTCATGTTTTATTTCGGCGGCAGGGACGCTGCGGAGGCGTTTTTTAACGTATTTTTAAACGACTGCTCTTTTAGAGGCAGATTTTATAAGCTTTACGATAAATTTGCCGGCACCTCGCAGGGATTTGACGCAAAATCATTTGAGAGCGACGCTGCTGTTAAATTTGCATTTTTAAAAGGGCTTAAAATTTTAAATCACTAAAATTTTAATCGCAATTTTTAACGTTTTGCTTTTTGGCGGGACTACTTGGACGTTTTTGGCGCAGCGCTAGCAAATTTAGCCTACGCCGCCAACTCGTCGCCGTAAACGAAACCGGCGAAGAGGGTGCGGTAAAAAGGCTTTCCGTGCGGCCGTTTTTGCTTTGGTTGGAGAGGTTTTTCATCTCATACGAGAGCCTTTGGTTTGATCAAAACTACATCTACGTTTTTAGGGGACGGAAACTTGCGGCGAGGTATAAATTTGAGCAAATTTTGGAGCTTGAGGGCACGAAAATGCGGATCAATAGCGCTAGAATTTGGCGGATTTGTTTTGCGGACGAGTTTGAGCAAGACGGCCCGACCGAATATAAATTCGCGCCCGCTGTTTCGATTTTTATGCCGAATTTTAAAGAGTTTTTGCAAATTTTACGAGAGAAAAATCAGGACGCGATCAAAACGAAACCGAGATTTTGGGAGGCCGTTTAGCTGTAAATTTGGAACTTGCGTTAAATTGTGCTCTTTGAACCGATACAAAAAGATAAAATGCGGTCGTTTTGATAAAAAATAAAATATAAAATACTCCGGCACGTAGGTGTATTGATTTAACAAAACGGGCTTAGTATAGGACTAAAAATTTAGCGATAATTTTTAAGTTTTATCGATATCTATAACCTTGTCAAAAATAAATTTAAGCTCCTCTTGGTGCGTGATAGCTAGTACGCCAAGGCGCGGAAAATCGCGCTTCAGAGCGGTTAAAAGTTCTTTTGCCAGCGCGCTATCAAGCGCCGAAGTCGCCTCGTCAGGCAGCAAAAACGCAGGCTGCGCAAAATAAACCCTCGCAAACGCAAGCCTTTGCGCTTCGCCGCCGTTTGTGGATAGCGCGCATTAACGCTGCGTGATGCCGTTAGCGTAGTTCATCGCAGTGTCTACGTCTTTTAGATTTAGATCTTTTATGAGCTGATTTGAGACGACGGATACCGACTGGGGCGTCTGGCGTATGCTTAGATTTAGTCCGGTTGCGGTGCTCATATTTCCCGTCGTATACGAGCCCGTTCCCTCGGTCGTGGATAGGTCTACCTTGCCGTAGGCGGTCACCTCGCTGAGGTTCGCATCGACTGCGTAGAGCGAGCAAGCAAGGCAGATGGATAAGCCTGCAAATTTGCACTGTGCGCTCAAAATTTTCTCCTTAATATTGATAATGATTAGGCGAATTATATATCAAAATATTTAAGAAAAAATAAAGAGCAAACAAGCGCTAAACCGGACAAAACAGGGGTTAAATTTGAACGGATGGATTTGGTATTTTAGGTTAAATTTTATGAAAAAAGTTAAATTTTGAAAGGAAAGAGGATGTAAATTTGGATCAAATTTAAAATTCAGCGAGCGTCATAAACCGCTCGCTATTTAAAGAAATTAAGCGCCTATAATAATATGGCTAGCTTTAATGATAGCCGTTACTTCATCGCCCGCTTTTAGAGATAGGTTTTTAGCAGATTCGTTAGTGATGATAGCGCTTAGCTTATCTCCGCCCGCTATCTGGATATCTACTTCGGCGTTTACCGCGCCCTCTACTACTTTTACTACCTTGCCTTTTAGTTGGTTAGTAGCGCTTAGTTTTAGTTTGTTTTCGCCTTTAGCTACTATGATAGAAGAAGCTTTAAATAGATAAACTACCTTTTTACCCGCTACTAGATCTAGAGCCTTTTGGCTATCTACGGTTACGGTCGCTTTTACGGTCTCTCCGCCTTGCAATTTTGCTACGATTAGAGAGTTTACCGCTCCCTCTCTTACCTCGGTGATTTGTACTTCTAGTTGATTTCTAGCGCTAAACATGATTCGTCCTTTGTGAATAAAATTTGATTTCGTATGAAAATCTGAGCGAATATTAACAACTTAAACTTTTATAAAACTTAAAAAACAAATATGCAAAAATCTAACTTTATCACTAAAAACGCATACATTGAACTATTATCGGAATTTTAGGTATTTTGATAAATGAAGTAGAAAAATTTAATTTCGTAAATTGGAATTTGGGGTATATGGGTTTTGGTGATGATAGAGTTAAAATTTAGGCTAAAATAACAAAAAAGGAGGCAAAAATGCAAACTCAAAAAGATAAAATCGCCAAAGCAGCTAAATTTGAGTCTAAAATTAACTATGCAAGCCACCAAGACGCGCTAGCTCAAAGCAACGAGGAGGCCGAAGCGCTGGAATACGGTAAAGCCTTAGCGCAAATCTCTAAAAATTTAAAAAACGCCGACTTCACCGCTTGATTGGATTTACATTTGCGAGTTTTGGAGCAACGGCTTTTACGCGAGCTTATTGTTACGATAGCTTTTTGCTCGCATCCGCCGCTAATCCCAGCACTACCCGTAACGGCCGTCGTTTGCTTAGCAAGAAATTTGAGCATTTGCAAGTAAATTTAGACTAAATTCTGCGGCAAAATCGCTACTGCAAGGCAAATTTAGTATCCAAATCGGCGCTAAATTTAGCTACATTTTAAAGCTAAAAATTGTATAATCTGCGTAAAATTCTTAACAAAGGAGCTAAAATGGCGACAGATCGAGAGTTGGTTAACTTTTCCGAAGAATACGAGCTAAACACCGTACTAGCAAGACACGGCAAAGCCCAAAGTATAGCAAACCGAGAGGTTTTGTGCGAGCTTGGCAAAGAGTGCAAGGAAAAACTGGGCAAAAGAGTGCTAACGCAGGACGAATTTGACGAGTTTTTAAAGCCTGTTTTAAAC
>CAUQMN010000073.1:0-6183 GCA_963518765.1 uncultured Campylobacter sp. | reverse complement strand
GCAATGTAGCTCCAAACGAGCCATTTTGGGTCATATCCGTCATGCAAAATCTCGCCAAATACGTCCACACAAGCAAAAAATGGTTTGAGGTATATCATTTTATGCCGGCAAATTCGCCGATACGCCTTAACACAGATACCAAGCTAGTAGGCGTAGCCTTTGCACCCGATCCGGTGCTTGGCGGCATAGACACGCCAAACGGCAGAGTAGAATTTCTCCAGATGGTGGGTATCACGCAGCGCGAGCTGGACTGGCTACGCGAGGATCCTACTACGCAGCTCATAGATATGATGCGTAAGGACAATCCTCTGCTAATCACCGACCTAAAGCGCGAAAAAGAGTATGCGTAAGTAAATTTAACCAAGCCGTAAGCCCGCTCAAAATAAGCGAGTAAATTTAAGTAAAAGCTTTTATCAAGGTTTACGGCGGTTAAATTTAACCCGGCGCCGACTCCTAGTAGCCCAAAAACCGCATAAGTTTAAAGCTGATTTTAGCGTTACGTGAAAATTTAGCGCGCGCCGTATCGCCGCAAAGTCCCGCTAAAATCAACCGTATCGCAAATTTTCTGCCGAGTTTATTTAGGGTATCTAAAAAACCACATTTAGCATTTTAAAGAGTTAAATTTGATTCCAGACGTCCAAATTTACATCGGCGCTAGAGTATTATGCGTAAGTAAATTTAACCAAACCGTAAGCCCGCTCAAAATAAGCGCGTAAATTTAAGTAAAAACGCCAAATCAAGCAAAAGCTTTTACCTAGGTTTACGGCGGTTAAATTTAAACCGGCGCCGACTCCTAGCAGCCCAAAAACCGTATAAATTTAAAGCTGATTTTAGCATTACGTGAAAATTTAGCGCGCGCCGTATCGCCGCAAAGTCTTACTAAAATCAGCCGCGGCGCAAATTTTAAAATGCAAATTTTCTGCCGAGTTTATTTAGGGTATCTCAAAGACCCTATTTAGCATTTTAAAGAGTTAAATTTGATTCCAGGCGTCCGAATTTACATCGGCGCTTAGGAGCGAGAGTTAAATTTACGCGCTCTTTTACAAAAGATTTATGCTTTTTGCAAATTCGCTCTGCTACCGCGCGAGCTAAGCGCAAATTTTGCCGTTATAGATTTTGCCCTATTTTAGACAAATCTCGCAATCGCAAAACCGCTTATTTTTTTTTTAAATTTAAATTACGGTCGGCACGGTCGCCAAAAGCGCAACGCGCGGATCAAATTTTGATTTTAGTTTTTTTCTCCTTTCGTTTTTATATGTATTTTGCAAATTTACCCGAGCGCAGAACCGCAGTCTGCTCATCTACCGTAGCTTGCATTTGCTCCTCTAGGGCTTTGTTTTCGCTGTTATTTACGATGATTACTCGCGTAGGGTATAGCACCAGGCTCATACGCATAGCAAACTCAAGCTGCAAGTCGCTATCTTTTAGCGCCCTTTGCAAGGTTTTTTCGCGCTCTTTGATCGCTTTTAAAGAAAGGATATTTTTAAAAAAGTCGGTAAAAAGAAGCTGCGCATCCGCAAACTCGGCTGATACCTTATGGCGCGAGACCTCTTCGTAGCGCGCGAAAATCGCCTCTTTTTGCGCTTGCGTACATAGCGGATTGATATAAAAAATAGACAAAAAATCCCAAAAATCATCCCACAAAGGAAAGCTTTCGTCAAAAGGCAGGCTAATTATCTCATCGTAGTAAAGCATTACGGGCTCAAATTTCTCCTCGACGTAAAAGCTAAACAGCAAGCCCTCTAGCAAATAGCTATCGCTAAATCGTCTAATGCGAAATTTTTGTATCTTTTTATCTTCTTTAAAAGCTCTTTTTGCGTATCGGTAGCGCAAAAAGGCTCTATCTTAGCTAAATGTAAGTCCATCGCTATCCTTTTTGTTTAAATTTATCCAAAACGGCTTTGCCGGGGTGTGCTAGAGCTGTTTTTGCTTTTAGCTAGCCGCATAAATTTAGACTGCTTTTAGCCTTAAATTTATCATCAAAAATACGGCAAATTTGCACTGCGCCAAAAGGCTTGGCGGCGTAGTCAAATTTTACTCTTATAAGCCGAGCCGCATAAGTTAATTCTAAATTTAGCTCTGCAAACGCGCGATCTAACCGCCTCACGTGCACTGCATAAAAAATGCGCTAACTCGCGACTTCTCGCACCAAAATACGTAAAGTATCCCGCCGCTGCCAAAAAGCAGCTCCTCGTCCTCGCCGCTAGGAAGCCCGCTATCTAGCTGCATCAAAAACTCCATTTTCTCGCCGCATATCGGACAAGTCGGCACCTGCGCGCTCTGTATCCACGACGGCTCGCCGCCTATGCGAGATAGATTTTGCCTGCCGTTTGATAGCGCCCAGTCCTGCTTGCGCCAGCGCTTAGGCGCTACGCGCAGACGCACCATGTCCTGCCTCGCCGGCTCGTCGTCTACGTACTCTATCTGCGACCTCTCGCCGATACGCTTTGGCTTGCCCAGCCGGTCGTGTTCGTAAAACGCCGTCTCGCCCTCGTTTATCTCTCTAACGTGCGCGGCTAGGGTTAGGCTAGGCAGCGAGCATACCGGCAGCTCGCTAGGCACCGGATCAAGCGTAATGAGATGAAAGAGCGGATTTTCCTCGTCTGTGCAAGGCTCGTCTAAAACTCCACCTATTTTATACCTCGTCTCGCTTAAATTTGCTTCCGCAGCTTCCTTGCTTTCGCCTTTTTGCGCTTCGTCGGTCCATAGTCCCCAAGTCGGGTGATTTTTAGCCTGATGAGCGGCAAACGGCTCACCGAAATACCCCTGCCTAAACGCAACGTGATACGCGCGCTCGCCGCAGTATCTTTTTAGCCTAAACGCTTCGCCGCCGATACTCATTTCATCGCTAGCTTGCGCTTTTTGGACTTGGTTTTCTTCGCGCGGAGCGTTTTTGCCGGATTTGCGGTCGTTTAAATTTTCTTCCGCTTGCAAATTTAGCTTGCTAGCGTTAAATTTGGCGTCATTTATGGCGCCTTGCGTTTGGCTTAAATTTTCATCCGCAGGCTCCGCACAGTTTGCGTCTCCAGTAAATTTAACCCTCTCAAGCGTAAAACCTACGTCCTCCAAATAGTAGCCCAGATACTCGCTAAGGCTGCCTTTATACTTCAAAAACTTCTCCGCCGCCACAATCTCGCAGGCAAATTTTACGTTTTGCGGCTGTCTTGTTTGCAGCAAGCACTCAAAAATCCTTCGTTTATCGTCCGTGCTAGTTTGTGCGCTAGCTAGCCTCTCGCGCCAGATCTGCGAGCTCTCGTAGTCCAGCTCGCGCCACGGATAGCACTCATAGTATGTCCCGTCGTTTGGCCGCAAGCTAAAAATATCGCTAAGAAACGGGTGCAAAAGCGGCGCAAACTCTAGGCTTGCTACGGCGATGACCCCCTGGGCGTTTATTTGTCGCGCGCTATTTTTATTTGCTTTTTTATCTCTTTGCGCCTCGTTTTTAGCCTCGCACTCCTCGCGCAAAATCTCCATCGCCGTAGAGACCAAAGCCCTAAAATCCTCTTTGCTAACGTAGCTTGTAGCGTCATCTAGTAGCGCGCCGCTCTCTCGCCGCCCGCGCAGCAAGCTATCAGCTAGCGTAAAATACGCCGCCTCGTCGCCCTTTAGCCGCCAAAACCGTTCGTATAAATCAGGCGCGCCAAAGCCCTCTCTCTCAAAATCCTGCGCTAACGCTAGCGCCTCGTCTTGTTTGCTCATATCGTTTCCTTTTTTAAAATTTTTTGCGAAAATTTAGCCGAAATTTTAAATTTTTGGCCGGGTAAATTTGACGCAAGGCGCCGTTTATGCGAATTTGGCGCCTTGCTGCTAGTAGTTAAAAAGTATTTTCTCTCTTTTCGAGCACGAGATGAAGGATATACGTCGCCGCAAACGCTACCGCGCTAGGCACGATCCAGCCAAGCATAGAGTCGTAAAACGGCATTTTCTTAACGAGGCTGGTAACTAGCGGTACGGAGACGCCAGTGATATCAAGGCCGTTTATGGTTCCTACTACCACGCAGACGTAAACGCAGCTGCGGTAAACCAGCTTGCTGGAGTCTATTAGCGGATTGATAAGCGAGAGGATAATAAGCATAATAGCAACCGGATAGATGGCCACTAGTACGGGGATCGAGCCCTTGATGATGGTCGTAAGGCCGAAATTTGCCACGCCAAAGCCTATCAAACACCACGCCGCAACCCAAATTTTATATTTGACGCGCCCGTCCGTTAGCTCCTCGAAGTACTCGCTAGCAGAGCTGATAAGCCCTAGCGTCGTAGTAATGCACGCTAGAAAAAACGCCGAACCCAGCACCAAAACGCCCGCCTTGCCGAAATAATAGCCGCTAATGCGCGATAGCAGCTCGGCTCCGTTTATCTGCGGCGCGTCCTTAAAAAGCTCCGCCGACGTCGCGCCGAGGTAGCCTAGCATAAGGTAAATCGCCATCAAAATCACGCCCGCCGTCATGCCTGCCTTTATCGTCGAGGAGACGAGATGACGCTCGTCTTTTACGCCCACGGTTCTGATGGCATTTATCACGATGATACCAAAGGCAAGCGACGCTAGCGCGTCCATCGTCTGATAGCCCTCTACAAAGCCCTTGGCCGCGGCGTGTTGCGCGTACTCTCCGCTAGGAGCGGCAAATTCGCCTATCGGGAAGAAAAATCCCGCGCCAAAAAGTAGCAAAATCAGCGCCAAAAGTAGCGGAGTGAGGTATTTGCCGAGAAGATCGACTAGTTTTGAGGGATTTAGGCAGATGTAATAATTTAGCGCAAAATACGCCGCCGAGTAAAAAAACAGCCAAATTTGCAAATTTTCGTGCGCGATAAAAGGCTTAACCGCGATGTCAAAGGGCATGTTTGCCGCGCGAGGTATCGCAAAAAGCGGCCCGATCGTAAGGTATAAAAGCGCGGTAAAAAGCACCGCAAACACGGGGTCTATGCGGCGCACTAGGCTTTGAAGCCCCTTTGCTCTAGCGATGGCTGCTACGCCAAGCACCGGCAAAAGCACCGCCGTGGCGCAAAAAAACATGATCGCGACGTAAAAATTCTGCCCAGCTTCTCGCCCCAAATTCGGCGGAAAGATGAAGTTCCCCGCGCCGAAAAACATCGCAAAAAGCGTGAGCGAGATGACTAAAAACTGATTTCTGCTAAGATTTTGTTTCATTTTCGCTCCGTTTCGGATTTAAATTTGACAGATTGTATTTGGATAAAGTTGAAATTTCGTTGATTTTGGTTAAATTCGCCGATTTTTCGCGCTTGCGTGTTTCGATTTGAAATTTAACCGCGCGGCGAGAGTAAATTTTAAACATTTTAAAGTATAATCGCGCAAAGGAAAAAAATGGCGAAAATAAAGACGGTATTTGAGTGTCAAGCCTGCGGCAATCAGCAAAGCAAATGGGTCGGTAAATGCCCTCAGTGCGGGGCTTGGGATAGCTTTTTAGAACTAAACGCGCAGCAAATCGAGACGCTAAAAGAGATATCAAAAAGCTCTACAAAACCAAGCCTCGCAAAGCAAATCAGCGAGGTTGAAATAGAAAAAATCACGCGCATCAGCACGCAAAATAGCGAACTAGATCTGGTTCTTGGCGGAGGCGTCGTGGAGGGCTCGCTGGTGCTAATCGGCGGAAGCCCAGGCATCGGTAAAAGCACCTTGCTACTAAAAATCGCGTCAAATTTCGCCGCCCAAGGCAAAAAGACGCTGTATGTTAGCGGCGAAGAGAGCGCGAGCCAGATCAAAATGCGCGCCCAGCGCCTAGACGCGGTCAAAGACGGACTGTTTTTGCTCACGGAAATTTTACTCGAAAACATCCTCGCCGAAGTGCGCAAAAACGAGTATAAAATCCTCGTCATCGACTCTATACAGACCCTTTACAGCGAAAAAATCTCCTCGGCGCCGGGCTCGGTGTCGCAGGTGCGCGAGATTACCTTCGAGCTAATGCGCCTAGCCAAAAACGAAAATATCTGCGTCTTTATCATCGGGCATATCACGAAGGACGGCTCGATCGCGGGGCCGCGCATCTTGGAGCATATGGTGGACGTGGTGCTGTATTTCGAGGGAGACTCCAGCCGCGAGCTACGTATGCTACGAGGTTTTAAAAACCGCTTCGGCTCGACTAGCGAGGTAGGCATCTTTGAGATGAGCCAAAACGGGCTAATCAGCGCCAACGACGTCGCGGGCAAATTTTTCACGCGAGGCAAGGC
>CAUQMN010000072.1:0-6186 GCA_963518765.1 uncultured Campylobacter sp. | reverse complement strand
GCCGCGTACATAGCGTTTTTATACATTCTAAGCAGATTTACCTTTTACCTAGCGAGCCGTAAATTTAAAGACGGCGAAAACGACGCATAAATCCAACAAAGGAGCCAAAATGGGTTACGACGTGAGTTATCATCCCATCAACGAAAACGAGATCAAGCAGTGGTATTTTGACGCGTTAAAAAGCGCGAGAGAGGGCGACTGGTCGCTCGCACAAAGGCTCGCAAAAGAGTACGGCATGGAGGATTTTTACGCGCAAAAGTACATCGATACTCTTAAAATCGCGCTTGAAACCAAAGATGACGAGAGCTTTTCGGTCAGCCATGGCTACATACTCGCCGCCGTGCAGGGATTTTTTAGAAAATACTTCTACACGCGCGGCACGGCGTTTGGCTTTTTGGCGCAGGAGCATGACGAATTTAAGCGGTATTTAAGCGAAATAAGCGGCGTTATACCGCCCAAAATAAAAGCAAAATTTACGGGAGAATTTGACGGAAACTACTCATCGGGTGCGTTTATAAGCGCGGCAAATTTGGCTAAATTTTGGCAGGACTACAACGCAGGCAGCGAGATCAAGCAAAAAACGGATAATTTTTACGCCCAAAATTTGCCTGCATTTTTGAGCGCGGTTAAATTTAGCGTAGAGGGCGGCTACGGACTGCTTGAGGCAACCGACGTCATCGTGCCAAACCCGCTCGATCTAAACAGCTCCGAGTGCTACTCAAATCTTTTTAATTGCGACCCCGAAGGCGCGCTTATCTACGCCGATACGGCGGCCAAGCAATTAAGTGAAGCCATGAAGCTGGATAAAAAGAAAGATGAAAGCGATAAAAACGAAGGCTCTGGCGGCTTTTTGGGCGCTATAAAGAGACTTTTTGGCAAGTAAATTTGCTACGAGCCAGGATAAACTAGCAACCTAAATTTCGTATATCAAGAGCTTAGATTGGCCTTTTTTTGGTCAAACATAACTTTGCTGTTTTTCATCTTTGATATTTGTAAAAATATCGTAGCAATTATTTAAATTTGATAGTTTTGCCGCTTTATCTAAACGTTTTAGCGGTAAAATACGGGCGAGTTTATTGCTGCAAATCAAATTTTGCGCTAGTTTTAAAAACCGCGGTGAGTAAGTTAAATTTAATGCGATAAATTTACGCTCAAAGTTTGAAATGAAATTGAATCCAGCCAAACATGCAAGCGGATACTATCGACTACTATTTGACATAATAATTTAACGAACCGTATTTGAAATTTTATTTACAAAAAAAGAAGTAAAACCGCCTTGTCCGTTTTAGACAAGGCGGCAAGAAAATCAGAATAAATTTAAGATAGTAGGCTTATTTTCCTCGACCCATTTGTCGATGCGTTTTGCGTAGTTTTCATCGCCCTTGACGTCTAGAGCTAGGCCTGCAAATTTGCCGTTAATGAAAAACGCGGAGTGGTTAAATTTATATCCGTCCGCGTCGCTGGCGCCGAAAATTTGCGCGTCCTTTAGATACGGCAGAAAGTCCACCGCGCCGCTAAAAAGCGTTTGGGGGTGATTGGCTTGATTGCCTACGGCTACGATGGCGGCTTTTTTGCCTTTACTGCCTGCCTTTAAAAGCGGCAGCTTCTCCGCCCAATCGGCCGAAAGCTCGCCGTCGCCGTAGCTAGGCGCCGCTACGATGATGACGTCAAATTTAGCAAAATCCTGTGCGGTAGCGTCTTTTACTTCGACTAGCTGTGCGCCGAGTTTGCCTGCTAGATACTCGCAAGCAGTCTTTGTATGGCCTTTTGCGCTTGCGTAAAATATGCCGATACTCATTTTACTCTCCTTAAATTTAGATAAATCAATACCCGAAGTATAACGAAATGATACTTAATTTATCTTATTTCAAATCACGCTTTTATTTGTTGTTTTCTAGGCAAATTTGCGCGTATTTTAATCCCAGCTCGTAGGCTTTTTCGTTCTCGGCGTAGACTTTTTTAGGCACTTTTGAGAGCATTACGCGTTTAACCAGCTCGGCATCCAGGCAGCCGCTCATCTGCACGGCGACGGCGAGCGCGACGACGCTTTGGGTTATTACGTTGCCTACTTCGTCTTTAGCGATGGAGATGATGGGAATTTCATAGATTTTCCACCGTTTTTTATCCTCATCGCTTGCGCGTACTAAATTTGGCTCCACGACGATTATGCCGCCCTCTCTTACGCCGTCTTTAAACTGCTCGAAGCTAACCTGCGCGGTGGCGAGCATAAACTCGATCTCGCCCTCGTTTGCGTAAGGGTAAAATATCTCGCGCTCGCTCAAAATGATATCGACCTTCGTCGGTCCTCCGCGTACCTGCGAGGTGTAGGTTGAGGCTTTGACGCCGTATCCGCCCTCCTCGATCTTGGCCGCGGCTAAAATTTCGCCCGCCAGTATCACGCCCTGGCCGCCAACTCCGACGAACCTTAACTGTCTTTTCATTTTAGCGCTCCAAAATCGATTTTTTCGCCGTCTCTAGCGGCTTTTATCACCATGTCGTAGGCCTTGGTGTACTCCATGCGCGACTCGTCTTTGTGCAGTACTCCCAGAGGAAATTTACCCTCCCGCTCATCCTCGCTCATCGCGTCAAATTTTGCCTTGCTAGTCGTGCGGCCGTCGATCCACTCTAGCATCTGCGTGGCCTGCCCCATTTTGTTTTTGCGGCCTAGATTTATGTGACAGTTTGAAAATACGTCAAAAAAGCTGTATCCGTCATGCTCAAAGCCCTCGGCAAATATCTTTTCCAGCTTTGCGGGCTCTATCACGCTGCTGCGCGCTACGAAGGTCGCTCCTGCGGCGGTTGCGAGCTTGCACGCGTCAAAATTCGGATCGATGTTGCCCTGCTGCGCCGTCACCGTCCAAAATCCTATCGGCGTGGTCGGGCTGGTTTGGGAGTTCGTTAGCCCGTAGATGAAATTATTTATCAAAACGTGGTTTAAATTTATATTTCTGCGACATCCGTGAATCGTGTGATTGCCGCCTATCGCTAGCCCGTCGCCGTCGCCGGTTACTACGATGACGTGTTTATCAGGGTTTGCTAGCTTGATACCCGTGGCATAGGCTATCGCGCGACCGTGCGTCGTGTGGACGGTGTTGCAGTTGATGTAGGAGCTAAAGCGTCCCGAGCAGCCGATACCGGAGACCACGCAAACGTCGTTCATGTCCCAGCCTAGCTTATGGATCGCGCGGATTAGCGCCTTTAGTATCACGCCGTCGCCGCAGCCCCAGCACCACAGAGTCGGCGTTTTGTCCGTGCGTAGGTAGTCGTCGTAGTTAAATGCCATCGAATTCTCCTATTTTTTGCGCGATTTCTTGCGGGCTGATCGGGCGGCCGTTAGCTTTTAGCAGAGTTTTAAAGTCCTCTCTTAGCGTGGCTTTGATTATCTCGCCCGTATACTGGCCTAAATTTAACTCGCAGATCAAAATTTTGCTAAATTTAGCCGAGATTTCTCGTAGTTTCGCACTTGGCGTCGGAAATAGCGTGATAGGCTTAAAAAGCCCTACTTTAACGCCTTTTTCGCGTAAATTTAGCACTGCTTCCTTTGCCGCGCGAGCCACGGAGCCAAACGCGATAATGCAAATCTCCGCGTCATCTAGCATAAACTCCTCGCAAAGCTCGAACTCGCGCGCGTGCGCGTTTATTTTGTTAAAAAGGCGCTTGATGTTGTAGTCCACGACTGCGCCGTCTTCGGTTGGAAATCCCGTCTCGCCGTGATGCAGGCCCGTGACGTGATAGCGGTAACCGCAGAAAAATTTATTTAGCACGGCAGGCTCGTCGGCTGCTGCCCTGTACGGGCGGTAGTCCGCGGGATCGCCGCTAAACTGTCTGCGCGAGTAGATATCTAGCTCGCTAATCTGCGGCAATACGGCCTTTGCGTGCATGTGTCCGATCGTCTCATCCAGCAGCAAAAACACGGGCGTCATGAATCTTTCGGCTAGATTAAACGCGCGAACGGTCTGCGTATAGCACTCCTCTAGGCTTGATGGCGCGATAACGATACTGTTTACGTCGCCGTGAGTCGGGTTTTTTGCCTGTAGCAAATCGCCCTGCGCCACGCGGGTAGGCAGCCCCGTGCTAGGGCCGCCGCGCATGACGTTTACGATCACTAGCGGCACCTCCGCGATGAATCCTAGCCCGATCTGCTCGGCCTTTAGCGAGATGCCGGGGCCCGAGCTTGCGGTCATCGCCTTTGCGCCGCTCATAGAGGCTCCAAGCGCTACCGAGATGCCCGCGATCTCGTCCTCCATCTGGATAAATTTGCCGCCGTGCTTTGGCAGCAGCACGCTTAACTCGTGCGCGATCTCGCTGCTTGGCGTGATCGGATAACCGCCGAAAAAGTTACACCCGCACTCCACCGCCGCAAGCGCGACTAGCTCGTTGCCGCTAGCAATGATTTCTCTTTTGCCGCCGTTATTATTTAAAAATTCGCTCATTGCCCCGCCTCTAATTTTTCAAATTTATTCTCTTTTACGGCGGTAGCGCGCTCTTTACTTTCGGCGGTTAGTTTGGCGAATTTAAATCCCTTCTCCGCCACGTAGATAGCAAAATCCGGGCAGTGCAGCTCGCACTCTCTGCACCCGATACAGGCCTCCGGATACACCACTTCGATCGTTTTACCTAGCACCGCGCGCGGCTCTACGGCCATCGCCAGCACGCCCGCAGGACAGCAGCTCACGCAGATATCGCATGCCTTACAGCGCGAGATATCGACCCAAACGGGAAGGTCGTTTCTTATCTGCATATTTTTCCTTATCATATTTATCTAGTAACGATAATTTTATAGCAATTTTGTTAAATTTAGTATTTAAAACGCGCGGCAGAAGCTAAATTTAAATAAATTTTTGATTATGTCGGAAAATTTGAAACGCTTTTGCGCGGCGCTTGGGCTAGCGGGCGCTAAATTTACCGCATAAATTTCAAACTTAAATTTAACTGCGGCTGCTGTAAAAAGAGGGCGCAGTAAATAATCAAGTCCAAAATCAAACTTTGCGGCTTGGATAAATTCGCGCCGAATTTACGCAAATGCGGCGACGAGTTTATTTAAAAACGGCCGCTAAATTCGGGATTTTTTCCCGTTTGCGTGCGTTTTGCCAAAACCGGCAAATCTATTTGACGCAAGGCACGACGCGCTTTTATCCTTGCAAGTCGCGACAAATGAATTTAGCTCTTTTTTGCCGTTTTTGCGGGCGTTTTTATCGTTTAGATTCATAAAATCCACCGCGTTTTTGCCCTTTGCATGATGGGTAAAGCCCACGGTGCCGTCTTTTTCTACGCTGCTTACGATGCCTACGTGCGTGATTATTTTGGCTTTTTTGTTATTTTTCGTGCTTTTAGTCGTGTTGTTAAAAAATATCAAATCGCCGACTTCGGGATTTTCAAACGAGATCAAATTTTTGCTCTCGTAAAGCCTAAACATCGCTTCGCTCTTTAGCCCGCGAGCGGTATAAAATTTATCAAGCTCGTTTTCGTCAAATAAATTTAGGCTAAATTGCCTATTTATAAGCGTCACGAAGCCCGAGCAGTCGCCGCCGTCTTTTTTGCCTATATACTTTTGCATAAGGTCAAGCAAGGCCTTTTCTTTTACGTCAAACCCGCCTATTTTACTTTGCGTCGCTTCAGTTGCCAAGTTTTGGATTTTGCTCTTTTCTAACCAAGTCGCGGCTTGGATTTGACTTTGCTTCGTTAGCGCCGCGACCGGGGTGCTGCTTTTTGGAGCGCTTGGCGAAACCGTAGCGCAACCCGAAATAAAAAGGGCTAAAAACAGAGCGTAAATTTTAATTTTATAATTTACAAGCATCGGCTACGCGATTACCCCGCTTTCTTTTAAAAATTTGATATTTGTAGCCGTTTGCGATTCGCCTTTTTCAAGCGCCGCTTTTTCCTCAACGCTTGGCTCTTTTATCTCGCGCACGCCGCCTTTGCCTAGCCTTACTAGCCTACCGCCCGCGCGCTCGCCCTCTATCACGCAGCAGCTTAGCCACTGCTCGCTGCCGGTTTTTATCGCCTCGCACATCTTAGCCGCAGCCGCGCCCGGAGCGTAATACGCCGACGTGCCAAGTAGCTTCACTATCTTTGCGCCACCAGTTTTGGCCTCCTGCGCTACCGCGTCAAATTCGCCGCCCAGATCCACGCTCACGTTGCTTTGCAGCGCTACCATATCGTCGTTATGAGAGCCTATGATGTGCG
>CAUQMN010000071.1:0-6319 GCA_963518765.1 uncultured Campylobacter sp. | reverse complement strand
AGCGATCGAAGATATAAAAAATGGCAAAATGGTCGTTATGGTCGATGACGAGGATCGCGAAAACGAGGGCGATCTGGTATTTGCGGCGACGTTTAGCGACACGCAAAAGGTAAATTTCGCCATAACTCACGCAAAAGGCGTGCTATGCCTCGCGCTAAACGAGGAGATCGCGCGTCGCCTCGATCTAAATTTGATGGTGGATAAAAACACGTCCTGCCACGAGACAGCGTTTACCGTCACTATAGACGCTAAAAATACGATCACAGGCGTGAGCGCCTACGAGCGCGACGTCACGATCCGCCTAGCAGCCGATCCGATGTCAAAGCCGCAGGATTTCGTGCGACCTGGGCATATTTTCCCACTCATCGCTAAAAAAGGCGGCGTGCTAAGCCGCACGGGACACACCGAAGGCTCGGTCGATCTATGCAAGCTTGCCGGCCTAACGCAAGCAGCCGTCATCTGCGAGATCGTAAAAGAGGACGGAAATATGGCTCGCAGACCCGATCTAGAGGAGTTTTGCGAGAAATTCGGGCTAAATATGGTTTCGGTTTCCGAGCTCGTGCAGTACCGCTTAAAACACGAAAGCCTAATCGAGATAAAAGAAAAAAGCGCGGCTAAGATAGCGGGCTTTGACGCCCTAAAATGCGAGATCCTAGATCACAAAGGCGAGCGCCACTATGCCTTTGTTTTCGGCGAGATAAAGGACAAAACCGCGGTCAAATTTCACCAAATTTCAAGCGACGTGGAGCTGCTTGCCTCCGATAAATTCGCCGAGCTGCTGGAGTCGCTTGAGTATCTATCCAAAAACGGCGGCGTCGCGGTGTTTTTGCAAGGCGAGGAAAAGTGCGGCGGGCAGGTCAAGGACTACGGCATCGGCGCGCAAATTTTACACAAACTAGGCGTCAGTCGGATCGAGCTTTTAAGCGCGAATAAAAACAAAGATTTCGTCGCGTTAAAGGGCTTTGGACTTGACATCGCAGGCTATAAAGAGTAACGCAAGCGGGCCTAGCGAGGTCGCCAGGGCCTTTGCTAAGACGCTAAATTTGGGGCTTTTGTACGCGGACAAAAAAGGCGTAATTAAATTTATAAATAAAAAATTCGAGCGAATTTTCGCTCTAGCACCCAAGGTTTTTTACGGAGCGAAATTTGACGAGATGATCGCTGCGGCGCAGGGGCTGGACGAGCTAAAGAGCTTTAAAAATCTCAAAAATAGCCCGCTAAACTCGAGCGATTTTATAGTAAAAAAGGACCAAAAAAGCTTCAGGCTAAACGTCTCAAACGTGCTTGAGGGCGGGGTAAAATTTGACGGATTTATCCTTGCCGTCACCGACGTCACGCACGAAGCGGAGCTCGAAAAAAAGGAGCTTGAGCATAGGCGCTCGGTGCTAGCCCACGCCAAAACCGCGCTGGTAGGCGAGATGATAAACTCCATCTCGCATCAGCAGCGCCAGCCTCTAAGCGCGCTGGGGCTGTATCTGGATAATATCGATGAGTGCGCGCGCGAGGGCGAATTTGAGCGCATACCGGCTCAAATCGCAGCCTGCAAAAAGAGCCTAAGGCTAATGGACGAAACGATAAAGGCGTTTAGAAATTTTTACGCGAGCGGCGAGGGTGCGGCGAAATTTGACCTCGTTAATATCATAAACGAGCTTATTTTGATAGTGCGGCCCGAGCTAAACTCTCACGGTATCGAGCTAAAATTTGCTAGCAGTAGCGGCAAATGCGAGCTAAAAAGTATCGCTAGCTACGTGAGGCAGATCTTGCTCTCTTTGCTCTCAAACGCCAAGGACGCGCTGGTTGAAAGCGGACGTGATACGCCGCAAATTTTAATCGAGCTAAAGAGGGCGGGTGGGCTATTTTGCGTGAGCGTGAGCGATAACGGCGGCGGGGTAAAAGCAGATAGCGATAAAATTTTCGAGCCGTTTTTTACGACGAAAAATACTGGCACCGGCACGGGGCTAAACGTAGCTAGAGAGCTTGCCGTAAAAAAGCTAGGCGGCGCGCTGGAGCTTGAAAGTGCGGCAAATCCGACTAAATTTACGCTATTTTTGGGCGAAATTTAGACGAGGCGATAAATTTAAAAATTAGTTTACAAACTTAAGAAACACAAGCAAGAAACGAGGCTAGCGTGTATAGCAAAATAAAAAATATCTTAAACGGAGTAAATTTGCTCATCGTCGAGGATGACGAGAGCCTACGCGAAAGTATCAAAATATCGGTCGAAAACTACGTGAGCGAGGTTTACGCCTGCGCAAACGCCAAAGAAGCGCTGGAAGTTTTTGAGGCAGAGGGCGTAAATTTGGTACTTTCAGACATCAACATGCCGCATATGAACGGGCTTGAGATGGCGGCTCGCATCAGGGGGCTCGATAAAGACGTGCCTATTATTTTTCTCACCGCATATGATAGCGACGAAAACATGCTTAGTGCGATAGAGCTGGGTAGCTTTGGCGTGCTAAAAAAGCCGTTTGAAAAGCGCGATCTAATCATGCAAATGAGCTTTGCGGCGAATAAATTTAAAAACGATTTTGCCCAGGTCGATTTAAAAAACGGCTTTAAATTTAACGCCTTTAGCAGACAGCTAACAAAGGACGGCCGGCCCGTGGCGCTAACGAAAAAAGAGCAAAATTTACTCCATCTTTTTCTAAAAAATCAGGGCCGCGTCGTGAGAGCTTTGAGATGATCGAGTCGTGCGTCTGGCAGGATGGTAGCTGCACCGCCGACGCGATACGAAGCTTCGTCTATAAACTACGCAAAAAACTCTACCCCGAACTCATCCAAAACGCGCAGGGCAGCGGATATGCGCTGATTTTGGACGGGCAAGGCGGACGAACGGTGAGTAAGATCTGCTACGTTTGAAGTTCAAAAGCTTAAAGCTAAATTTAATTTTAAAGATTAAGCTTTTTGCGTTTTACGGCTTTAAAAATAAAATTCGGCGCATTTTTAGGATCGCCGACCCTTAGCAAGGCGGCAGCAAAATTTAAGCGCGTAAGATTAAACGAGCGGCTCAAATTTAAAGCGATACAAGGCGCTTAAAATCCGCCTTTTATCGGCCGGCTTTGCGGTTACCGCGCTCTGCGCGCCTAGTTTGCGACTATTTTTTATCTTGTTCGCGCCGATTTGCCTTGCGGTAAAAATAAATAGCAAAGCTTTTTAATCCGTCCGTCAAAACGGCGATTTTGGCTTACTACTTAAAATTTTACGCGAAATTTGATCTAGCGTTACTTATTGATTAGTCGTAAAAAGCCTTTGATCTTTTGCGCTCTTACGCCCTCATCCTCATTTTCGCCGAATTGATTGCCTCCGTGCGAGTAGGGCGGCAAATCCTTTACGAAGTCCAAAATTTCGCCGAATTCTAAAATTTTGCCGTGCAGGTCGTAGCCGACGTTTAGCGCCTTGCCCTTTATCTTCGCTACGTTTGCGTGGATATGTCCGTAGAGATGGATAGCGCCGTGATGGCCGCCGTTCCACTCGCAGACGGGATAGTGAAAAAGCGCTAGCCTAAAACTTTCGCCGCCGTATTTTAGCGCTAGCTCTTTGTAGTCGCAAATCTCTTCAAACAGCGCATTATTGTCGTTTTTACGCATCGCTAAAAGCTCGTCCGCGCGCTTGCGGATTTCTTGGTCGTGATTGCCTAAAATCAATACGTGCTTGCCGTTTAGGCGTTTTAAAATTTTAAGCGTCTGCTCAAAGTCCTTGTGAAAGCTGACGTCGCCTAGATTATAAACCTCGTCGCAGGGATTTACGCGCGAATTCCAAAGGCGGATTAGAGTATTATCCATCTCGTTTATGTTTTGAAATTTCCTAAAATTTGGATGAAATTTCATGATATTTGCGTGTCCGAAATGTAAATCCGACGTAAAATAAGTCATTTTTGCCTCCTTAAACCTACCTCGAATTTTTCGCCGCTTTTTATTTCCATTATAACTAGCCGTCCGAAAAACACAGCGCCGCAGTCCATCGCAAACACGCCGTTTCCTTTATCATGGATTTCGTTGTCGCGATTTGGAGTGTGTCCGAAGTATATCTTTTTGCCCGCGTCGTTTTCTTGCCAAAACGGCGCCCTTCGCCACATCACGAAGTCCTCGTCTTGGCGTTCTAGCGAAATTTTAGGATTATACGCGGCGTGAACGAATATGCTTTGCTTGGAGCTTATTATGTGAGGCATCTGCTCTATAAACTCTTTAACCGCCGGCGGAATGTCCGTAAATCCGTGAGCCTTTGCGCTTTTTATCGTATCTTCGCCGCCGTTATTTATCCACGTGTAGTAACTCTGCGCGTCATCCTCAAAAATAGCTTTATAAAGCATATCTTCGTGATTGCCTCTAACGTGTAAAATTTGCCGTCCTTGCGCGATGAGCTCGGCGTAGCGCAGATATAGCCCGATGCTATCCTCGCCCCTGTCGCAGCTATCGCCTAGGATTACTATTAGATCGTTTTTAGTCAAATTTATCTTTTCAAGCATCGCGTCAAATAGTCCAAGGCAGCCGTGAAGGTCGCCGAATACGAAAATCCGCTCGAAATCGCTTTCGTTTATGTGTTTAATTTTTAACATTTTTACTCTTTTGAATTAAATTTGCGGAAATTTTGGGTTAATGCGAGAATAAAGGCGAGTTGATTTTACTCTATTTAGATAATAATGCGCTTAAAAATACGGCGCCCGTCCGCCGCCCTAAAATTTAGGTATAATCGTGCTAAAATTTTAAGGAGAAAAAATGCAAATAAATTCGCAAGAAGTAACGCAGGCGCCTGGGAATAACACCGCCTTTCAAACTTGGCTGTTAAGCGGCGACGAAAACGCCTGTAAAAAAGGCTTTGAGAGGCTTTGCGCTTTGGTGGTAAATTTAAACAAAACGGCAAAAGTAAGGTTTGGCGCGGAGGCGAACGTAAACTGCGTAATCGGCATCGGACGCGACGCGTGGCTAAAACTAGGACTCCCGCAACCGCTACCAAAAGAGCTTGTAAATTTTAAAGCGATAAAAGGCGATAAGCACGAAGCCGTGAGCACCGCGGGCGATATCCACGTGGGCGCTTGATGCGGCGGACTGCTTTGATATGGCGCAAAATATAAAGGCCGAACTTTTTAAATTTGCCAAGCTCGCAGACGAAACTCAGGGATTTAAGTATCACGACGGTAGGGCGATCATCGGCTTTGTAGACGGTACGGAAAATCCAAACGGCGAGGATAGGGACTTTTTTGCCAAAGTCGGCGACGAGGACGTGAAATTTAAGGGCGGAAGCTATGTGTTCGTGCAAAAATATAAACACAAAATGAGAGAGTGGAATGCAACTAGCGTGAGCGAGCAAGAAAAAGTCATCGGCCGCACGAAAGCAGACGACATCGAGATGAGCGAGGATGAAAAGCCTAGCAACTCGCACTCCGCCGCGGCAAACGTAGGAGATGATAAAAAAGTCGTTCGCGGAAATATGCCTTTTGTCGAGGGAAGCATGACGGGGACGTACTTTATCGCGTATGCTAGCACGTTTTCGACGGTTGAAGCGATGCTAAATAAGATGTTTATCGGCGAGCCGCGCGGCAACTCGGATAGATTGCTTGATTTTAGCACGCCGGTCACCGGAGCGCTATTTTTCGCGCCTACTTTTGATATGCTCTCAAGTTATAGCGCGGAGTAGGATTTTTCGGCTCGCGAATCCTCCTAAATTTCGGACGTTTTGCGAGCTGACGCTTTCAAATTTGCTTTCAATAACCTTGCCCAATTCGCTTTTAAAATTTAAAACCAAGATTAGTATTTTTTCGTAAGCTTTTACCGCTAAATTTGCAAATTTTGCTTGCAAAGTTACGGCATGAACCGCGCAAATATAAAATTATATTTTTATAAAATCATACTTTCATCATACTTTTCTTATATAATCCTTTTACATCTTAAATTTAAGGGAGCAAAATGAAAAAAATCCTACTATCAAGCTTGCTAGCCTGTTCGCTCTTTGCAGTGGGCGAGGTGTATAGCCCATCGGTAAAAGACGTTTACGCCGATGCGACGTCGCAAAAAAGCATAGGCAGACTCTTGCCGACGAACGGGGTTAAAATTTTAGCCACGCAGGGCGACCGCGTGAAAATCTCCGTTAAAGGCTACCAAAATCCCGCCGTTAGCAACGTCGTTTACTTTAGCGACTCCGAGCGCGTCATCGCCGTGGCGTTTGCCAAAACCGCGACGCCTGATATAAAGGTCGTAAAAAAAGGCGCGAACGGTAAATGGGACGAGGTCGAGACCGTGGTCTATGCGCAAAAAGACGGCTTTACGAGCGATCTGGGCGGACTTTTTGCTAAGGGCGGCGAGCTATACAAAGAGAGCTGCGG
>CAUQMN010000070.1:0-6431 GCA_963518765.1 uncultured Campylobacter sp. | reverse complement strand
CAGCCTGCCCTCGGCCTCAAAAATTCGCACGTAACTCTCGATGAGTAGGCGTGTGGGAGCGCCTCTGTCAAAGCGCGAGGCGCAAAGCTCGAGCTCGCGAAAATACACCTCGTCTATCTGCTCGACGTCTCGCAGATGCGCGTAGAGCAGGCGCATAAACTGCTGCCACGCGAGAAGCCGCTCGCGCGAGAGTAGCCAGCGGTAGCCTAGGTGTAGGACGCTGCGCAGGTGCGGGAGGAAGTTTTCGCCGCCTTCGAGCTCGAAGTCGATCTTGTAGCCTTGCAGGACGTTTGAGTGGCGCGCGCCGTAGAAGCGGTAGGATTTGACTAGCAGCGAAGGCGTGAGGATGTAGACGAGCAGGTCCTCGTCGCGCACTTTTTGCGTGTGCAGGATATAGCCTTGCATGGCTAGAAAAAGGCTTGGATTTTTTGGCGCAGGATGTCAGGCTCGGCGATGTGGTTTATCTCGTCGCGAAAGGCGCTTGCGCCGTCTATACCTTTGGAGTAGCGGTGTAGGTGCTTGCGAAAGATCGCCGCTCCGTGCTCACCGTAGTGCTCGATCATCGCGTCAAAATGAGCTAGGATGATCGCCTTTTTCGTCGCCGCGTCGATACTGCCGCCCGTCTTTATCTCCTGGAAAACCCACGGCTTGCCGATGCAGGCGCGTCCTATCATTAGCGCATCGGCCTTGGTTAAATTTAGCGCCTGGGCGACGTTTTCCGGCGAGATGTCGCCGTTTGCGATAACGGGGATGTTTACCGCCTCTTTGGCCCGGCCGATCGCGGCGTAATCTACCGCTGCCGTGTAGCCGCCCGCTCTCGTGCGTCCGTGAAATGCGATGTAGTCCGCTCCGGCGTCCTGCGCAGCGAGGGCTAAAATTTCGGGTATTTTTTCATCAAAGCCCAGGCGTAGTTTGACGCTAGTCATTTGCTTGTTTGAGGTTTTTTTGATGGTTTCTACGATGCGTTTTAGATTTGAGATATCTTTTAGCAGTGCCGAGCCCGCAGACTGCTTGACGACCTTTGGCACTGGGCAACCGCAGTTTAGATCGATCCCGTCGATGCCCTCGATACCGTTTAAAATCTCAACCGCTTTTTTGACGATATCCGCGTCGCTGCCCGCGATCTGCACGATGTAGGGCGCTTCAAGCGGAGATTTTTTGAGCATCTCAAGAGTTTTGCTACCCTCGCAAACCAGTGCGTTTGCGCTAATCATCTCGCTTACGGTCACGTCGCAGCCAAACTGCTTGACCGCGCTTCTAAGCGGCAGATCCGAAAAGCCCGCGAGCGGAGCTAGAAAAAGCGGCTTTTTTGAAAAATCTATCAGCAATGCGCGTACTTAAAAAATAGATCTGTTGGGACGTTTTTGCCGTTTTGTCTGAGGTATAGCAGGGTGCGGAAATTTTGATATTCGCTGGCTTCAAAACCAGCCAAAACTTCTTGTGCGCGCTCGAGCATCTCAAACTCAAACAGCAGATAGACGTATGCTTCCTGCGCCTCTTGGCGTTCGTTTTTGAGGCGCTCGAATATGCCGATGACGGCGTCCGGAGCGATTTTGCTTTTTAGCGTCGCGGCGCTGATACCAAAGCTGTCTTTTGAAATTTTATCCGAATTTAACAGCTCCAAAATCTCGTCGTTGCTCAAATTTATCTCGTCTTTGGCAAAGCGGGCGATAAGAGTCATGATCTCTTTTTCGTCCAGATCTGGAGCAAATTTTTTGATATCGGCGAGCGAGCCTAAATTTATTAGCTTTTTCCTTGCTTCGCGGACTATTTCGCCCTGATCGCCCATAGGTTTTTTAAGCGTTTCTAGATAGTATCCGTCCAAATTTGCTATTTTGTTTAGCTCGTTTTTGATAAAGAGCGGATTGTCCTTAGGTAGCTTAAATTTCTTTAGGTCGGCGACTTCGCCGTTTTTGACCGTGCGCATTACGCCTAGGACGTTTTGTAGCTCCTCGCCCTCGATATTTGCGTCTTTGTATCTATCCCAGGGCGAGAGGATTCTTGCTATCTGGGACGGGATTTTATAAAAGTTCGTTTTAAAGTCTTTGTTTGTATCAAGGCCGAGTAAAATTTCCTTGCTTAGGTCTCTATAGAATTTCTCGTCGTGCGAAATTTTGCGTTTAAAGGCATAAAATTTAAACCCGTGATAGGCCATATGAAGCACACAAAATATCGTCAAAATCGCAGGCGGTAGTATCATCCAAACGGCGACGGGTAAATTTAACGCATACTCGGCGCCGCTGCCAAAGAGGGCAAATTTAAGATGAAGCTCGTAAGAGCCGCTCTCGAAAAGATAAACGATCGCGCCGACTACGACCAGGTAAAGCACGGCGCAAGCTATAAAACGTTTGATTTGCATAGCGTACCCCTATTTTGCGGTTTTTTCCACTATCTCGCGGCAGGTGATGCAGTATCTTGCGTGCGGCTTGACGCGCAGACGCGCTAGGCCGATCTCTTCCTCGCACATCTCGCAGATGCCGTAGGTTTTGTCGGCGATCTTTCGCAGCGAGACGTCGATCTCGGCTAGTTCTTGTCTTTGTTGAGCGCTGATTGATTGCTCTATGAGCTGATCGGCGTTTACGGAGGCGATATCAAACTCGTCGCTAACGCCGCTTTGGCGTAGCCCTGCCATCTCGTTTGACGAGTCTAAAATATTTTTAGTTATCTGTGCTCTTCGCTCCAGTAAAAGTGCCTTAAACTGCTCCAGGTCGCTTTTGCGCATTTTGTTCCTTTATTTGTGATATGGATGGTTAGCGTTTATGCAAAGAGCTCTGAAAATCTGCTCGTGAAGCATAAGCTTTGCTATCTTGTGCGCCATCGTCATGCGGCTTAGGCTGACGACTGCGTCCGTTTTTTGTTTAAAATTTTGACTAAGCCCGTAAGCTCCGCCGATGAAAAACGAAATTTGAGCCTTGTTAGAGATGAGTTTGGCAAACTCCTCGCTGTTAAATTCGCGACCTGCCTCGTCAAGTGCCACGCAAAAGCCGTTTAAATTCGGCTCATAAACCTCGTCGTAAGCTTTTAGCGCCTCGTCTCGCCCCTTGCTTTGGGCTTTGGCGATCTTGTCGTTAAAGATAACGACGTCTGAAATTTTGGCGAATTTCGACGACATCTTCGCGTACTCTTTGATCTCGTTTTCAAAATTTTCACATTTTGACTTTTGGATGCAAAACACGGAAATTTCCAAATTTATTCCTCGTCGTCCAAATTTTGAGCGCTAGGCTGCTTAGCGGCGTAGGCTGGGTTGTTTGAGAGTAGCCTTATCATATCGCTTAAAAACTGCTTATGCTCTTTACGCTCGACTATGGCGTCTATTAGACCGTGCTCTAGCAAAAACTCCGATCTTTGAAAACCCTCAGGCAGATCGGCTCCGATGGTTTGCTTGATAACACGCTGTCCGGCAAATCCTATGAGAGCGCCCGGTTCTGCGATGATGACGTCGCCCAGCCACGCAAAAGACGCGCTCACGCCGCCCATAGTAGGATCGGTTAGGACCGATATATAGGGCACTTTGGCCTCGTCAAGCAGCTTTAGCGCGGCGGAAGTTTTTGACATCTGCATCAGCGAAAACGTACTCTCCTGCATCCTTGCTCCGCCCGAAGCCGAAACGATGATGAGAGGCTGTTTTTTATCGAGCGATCTTTTTGCGGCGCGTACGATCTTTTCGCCCTCGACCGAGCCTAAAGACCCGCCCATAAAGCTAAAATCAAAAACCGCCAGTTGCACGTTCATACCGTCTATCTTGGCCTCGCCGCAGATCACGGCCGAGCTTCTGCCCGTCTTTTCCTCGTTTTCGCTTATGCGTTTTTTATAGGATTTTTTATCGACGAATTTAATCGGATCGACGGGCTTTAGCTTGGTGTCAAGCTCGACGAAACTGCCCTCGTCGCAGATCATCGCTATCCTCTTATCGGCGGCTAATCTCATGTGAAAACTGCACTTTGGACAGACGTTAAAATTTGCCTCAACCTCTTTGTAATACATCAGCGAGTGACAGCTGTCGCATTTGACCCAGTGCGCCGGAGCCTCGCTAGGAGCGGATTGTTGCTTTCTTGTTTTGGAAAAAAAATCTAAAAAGCTCATAGTTCCTACTTTTAAAAAATTTAGGGATTATAGCCAAAGTTAGCTTATGTTTTGCTAGTCGGGTATTAAATTTACGCTGCGCGCTTTGGGGAGTATGCGGGCAGAATCGGTAAAATTTACGCCGCCCATTTTTGTGCTTTTTGGAAAAATTTAAATTTATGCGGAGGCGTTTTGTAAATTTGAGGTTAAATTTGTGAAATTTGACTGTGAGGCGTTTAAGCTTTGCGGTCTAAATTAAAGCGCTCAAATTTGTAAAATTTAACCGAAATTTGACGGGATATTTAGCTTAAATTCGAGCCTTTAAATTTGCGGCTTACCACTCGATATAGGTTTTTGCCTTTTTTATATTCGCGATTTTTATTTTTAAAATTTGACCTTCGCTCTCAAGCGAAATTTCATCGTCGTCTGCGGATATGATTTTGCCTTTTAGCTTTTTATTTTCGCCGTTTACTTCGGCTGAGATTTTGGCTAGTTCTCCGATGCTTGAGATAAAATGGCTCGGTTTTTCTAGCTTTCGCTCAAGTCCGGGCGAGCTAACCTCTAGCACGTAGTCTCCGCTAAGAGGCGGCTCGACGTCAAATATCGGTGAGAGTAGGCGTGAAACCTTTTCGCAGTCGTCTAAATTTACGCCGCCTGGCTTTGCGATGTAGATCCTATAAATGGCTCTGCCGTTTTCGTTTGCGACCTCGACGTCGTAGAGCTGCACGCCGCACTGCGAGATCAGATTTTCAAGATTTTGCATTTTTATTTAGATCCTCTGAGATTTTTTCAAACAAATCGTCCATATGATTTTGATACTCGAGCCTATCGTCGAATTTAAAGTGAAAATTCGGCGCCCTATACCAGCCCTCGGCCGCCATGCAGTGGTTTTGTAGGTGCTTTGATACGCGCTTTAGGCGGTCTAGTATATAGGCCTGCTCGCGCTCGTCAAACATCATTTTATCAAGGTATACGAACGCGTCGTATCTGCCCTTTTTGCACTCGACGTCGGTTACGCAAAGTCCGCGTAAAAGCTCATCCTCAAGCGTAGATAGAGCCTCGGGTAGAAGCTCTTTTAGTACGCTTTGCGTGCGCAGGCGTTTTATCTCCGAGGGGTTCATAGGCTAGCTTGCTCCTCTACTTCTTTAAAGCTCTCGATGTAGTCGCCTTCTCTGACGTCGTTGTAACCGTCTATGCCCACGCCGCACTCAAAGCCGCGCGCGACCTCTCTCACGTCGTCTTTGAAGCGTTTTAGCGAGCTTACCGTACCCTCGTGTACGACCACGCCGTTTCTGATCAGGCGGATTTTCGCGCCGCGGTTTATCGTGCCTTCGGTTACCATGCAGCCTGCGATCGCGCCTACCTTAGGGACGTTGATGACTTGGCGTACTTGTGCTTGGCCGAGCTGCTCCTCGTGGATGACAGGCGACATTAGACCGCTTAGGATCGCCTTGACGTCGTCGATCAGGTTATAGATGACGTTATAGGTTTTGATCTCGACGCCGCTTTCTTTGGCTTTTTCTTTCACTTCGCCCGTCGGCCTGATGTTAAAGCCCAAAATCACGGAGTTTTCGCTCGCTCTGGCTAGTTCTACGTCGCTTTGGGTAATGCCGCCCACGCCTGAATGTATGATATTTACTTTTATCTCGTCGTTGCGAAGTTTTTCTAGGCTTGCCTTGATGGCTTCTAGCGAGCCGCCAACGTCAGCTTTTACGACGACAGGGAGCGATTTTAGCTCGCCCTCGGCGATCTTCTCGCTAAGCTCTTCTAGGCTTACTTTCGTCGTTTTACTGAGCTCTTTTTGGCGTAGGTATTCAGCTTTTTTCTGTGCGTATTCGCGAGCTTCTTTGTCGGTTTTGACGCTTATTAGCGTTTCGCCGGCTTCAGGAATCTCGCTAAGGCCCATTATCACACCGCATTCGCCCGGTTTTATCTCTTTTAAAATTTTACCTTGATCGTCGGTTATCGTTCTTATCTTACCGTATGCGACGCCTGCAACTACGATATCGCCGACTCTTAGAGTGCCGTTTTCTACGATAACGGTAGCGACCGGACCGCGACCTTTTTGCTGAGAGCTTTCTATTATGGCTGCTTTGGCGTTTGCCTTCGCATTTGCTTTTAGTTCTAAAATTTCAGCCTGCAAGAGTACGATCTCAAGCAGATCGTCTATACCCATACCCGTTTTTGCTGAGATCGGTACAAACTCGTACGTACCGCCCCAGTCTGTAGATAGGATATCTAGCTCGGCTAGTTCGCTTTTTACTTTGTCGGGGTTTGCGGCCTCTTTATCCATCTTGTTTATCGCGATAATGATCGGAACGCCAGCAGCTGATGCGTGGTTAACGGCTACTTTGGTCTGAGGTTTTACG
>CAUQMN010000069.1:0-6456 GCA_963518765.1 uncultured Campylobacter sp. | reverse complement strand
AGTCTCTAAAAACACGCTTATCGGTAGATATTCAAACGAATATTTTCTGATCTTTTGCGAGAGTAAAAATACCGAGTTACTCCATCTTTTAAGTGTTTTTGAGAAGACTCTTTTAAACGACGGGATTTATAATATCGAGTTAAAGATTAAATTTGACGCCGTAGATATAAACCACTCCGCAAGTCTTAAAAATACGGTCTCTTATCTAATCCAAAAGCTAAATGAAGAAGATAGCGACGATAAAGTAGACGTTACCGACGACCTTGAAAAAGACGTCTGTAACTGCATCGATATGCAAAGATTTATTTTTCAAACCCAACTCGTTAAAAGCCTTCGCTTCGGACAAAATTTAAAAAATGTTTTGATTAAAATTTATACTGATATGCAAGGCCTAGTCTCAAAGCGAAAAGTACAAAATATCGCAAATAAAAACGGCTACGAGGTGCTTTTTGATATAAATATTATTAAAAAATTATCTGAAATTAAATTTAAAGATAACGATCCGCTTATGATTGAAATTTCATCCGTCTCTCTTAGAAATATAAAATTTATAAATTTTATAAAAGAGTTCGCGCAGATGGGAAAGATCGATCCAAATCGAATTATTTTCGAGTTTAGCGAGAAGCTAGTGTATGACGAGATAAATAGATTTAAAGAAATCTTAACGGAGTATAAAAATCTAGGTTTTCGCTTCGCGTTAAATAAATTCGGCGGTAATAATGCCGGATTTGAGTATTTTAAATTTTTGCCGATAGATTTTGTTATCTACGACATAGAATTTAACAAAAATATCAAAAACGATAAATTTAAAACTCTGTTTGAAAATCTAAATTTAACCGCAAAAAGATTAGGCGTGAAGACTATTGTGAGATTTGTGGAGAACGAGGAGTTCTTTAACGTCGTGGAGCGCTATCAGACCGACTTCGCGCAGGGCTTTTTCATAGAAAAGCCAAAAGAAATTTAAAGGAAAAAAATGCAAGAAAACGAGGTCGTAGAGCCAAAATACGGAGAGAAAATAATAAGCGAATTTGACGTAGAAAAAGACCTGGAAATCTGGGAAAACAAACATGAACGCGACTACAAGATAAAAATCACGCTGCCGGAGTTTTGCTGCTTATGCCCGCGCTCGGGGTATCCTGATTTTGCGACGATTTATCTTGAGTACGTGCCGGCTAAATTCGTCGTCGAGCTAAAAGCGATCAAACTTTATATCAATAGCTTCATGACGCGCAACATCAGCCACGAAGATAGCATAAACGAAATTTATGGCGTTTTAGAGCGAAAACTGGCGCCAAAATGGATGAAGATCACGGGCGACTTTAACCCGCGCGGTAACGTCCATACGGTGATTGAAATTTGCTCGGACGAGATAATCAAAAAAACGCAAGAACAAAGCTTTGAATCGCCGAAATTTGAGAAATTTACGCGAGATAGTGAGCGAAGTTTTGATCGAGGCGGTTACGGAGCACGCGAGTCTAAATTTAGCAAAGACGGCTCTCGCGGTAAGAGTTTCGGAGCCGATAAAAGAGGCGCAAAAACCGGCGATAGAAAACCTCGCGCAAGCAAAGATAAATTTGACGATAAACCGCGAAGAACGGGCAATAAAGATGGCTTTAAAAAGCCTGAATTTGCCGGCGAAAAGCGCGCTCGCGTCGTGAAAAAATCGGACGATAAATGATAAGCGCGCAGCTCATCGAGCACATTTTTAAGGCCGCATCAATCTCGCGCTGGAACGACTATCCCAAGATGACGAATTTAGTCGAGCTTGATAAACAGGCGCATAAATTTATCATTGCGTATTTCATCGCAAAGCTCGAGCATAATGCCGATATGAACTACATCATCGAGGCCGGTATTTTCGAGTTTCTCGCGCGCGTAGTGGTTACGGATATACGCCCGGACGTGTTTCATCAGATGCAAAAAACCAAAAACGAGCAGATAAACGCTTGGGTGCTAACGATCCTAGAAGGGCTCGTAAAAGACGTCGAAGGCGGTAAATTTTTAGAGCGGATGCGCCGCTATCTCACGCACAAGGACAAAGCTCACGCCAAAGAGCGCCTAATCCTAAAGGCCGCTAGCTATCTCGCGACGCGCTGGGAGTTTTCGATCGTTTATCAAACGAGCAAATTTTTAAGCGACATAGACGAGCTAAAAGCGCGCGTGGAGGAGGAGTTGGAGGATTATTACGAGCTAATAGGCGTGCGCAAAATCGTTATGAATCAAAAGCTAGCCAAGCTAGTAGATCTAGCCGGCAGACTGCGCTTTCAAAAGCGCTGGGCGCAGACGCCTCGCATCCCTGAAACGGCAGTGCTTGGCCACATGTTAGTCGTGGCGATTTTGAGTTATTTTTACTCGCTTGAGGTTAAGGCCTGCAAATCAAGGCTTGAAAATAACTTCTTTTGCGCGCTCTTTCACGATCTGCCAGAGTCGCTAACGCGCGATATCATTAGCCCCGTAAAATACGGTATCGAAGGGCTAAATGAGATAATCAGCGAATACGAAATGCGCCTGATAGACGAGAAAATTTTGCCTTTCGTGCCTGAAAATTTTAGAGACGAGTTTAGCTATATCCTCGGTATCCGTATGGAAGGCGGCAAATTTATCAAAAACGAGTTTGAAAATAGAATTTGTGAGAAAAAGCCTCTGCATCACGAGGGTACGATGGAGAACGTAAACGAGGATAAATTTAACGCCATCGACGGAAAAGCGCTTAAATTTTGCGATAAACTCGCGGCGTTTTTCGAGGCGGGGATCTCGATCAGTTACGGCGTGAAGTCAAACGAACTAACCGAAGGCTTTAATAATATGGATAAATTTTTTCAGAAAAATCAGAGCTTGGACGGAGTGAATTTTTTAAAAGTTTGCGATGATTTTAAGGAGCATTTTTCGCTTTTACAGGTTTAAAAACCCTCTCTCAGATGACTGCGGCACACGCCTAGCCTAAGTGCTCTGCTGTGTTCCCACCCTGAAGCGGTGCCTAGAAGAGACATTGCACAGGTCTAAGAAAGGGCAAGAGCGATTTTACTCAAATTTTACTTAAATATATTTTAGGCGGCAACATGGGATTTGATATAAAATGTAAATTTTTGTCGTTGTTTAGGGAGTTTTTGGTCTATCACCACCGCTCGCTCGAGTTTCGCGCGAAGATCTTTGCGGCTATCATCTCGGCCAAACTCAATCCCGAAGAGGACGATTTTGCAAATTTATATGATATCTCGAGCGAAATTTACGGCGGCGACGAGAACCGCAAACGCGTACTTATCGAAACCACCAGAGAGTATGTCTCCCGTATCAAACGCAAAGACCCGATGACGCTTGATAGCTTGCTCTTAGCGATCGATCAGGCCATCAGAGCGAACAAAAACTACGCGCTAAAGATAGACTTCGAGCACCTACGCAGGCTCATCGACGCCGACGAATACGAAGGCCTCGTGCAGCAGCGCGTGTATGATTTTTTGCTATACGAGGTAAAAACCTACGCGCCAAATAGATAAAACTTCAAATTTGAAGGTCAAATTTTGCCTATTTTTGCTGCTTTTTTGCGGCGTTTTTTATACTGCTTTTTATTATGGATCTGATTTTTTGGGAGGAGATGTGCTTGATGACGGCATTTACAAAGAGGTCGATATATCGGAGTCCGGCAACGCGACCGATATAAATTTTACCGTCAAAAAAGCCGGTATCTACGAGATAAGTTTCATCTGCACGCAAGATCCGCAAAAGCAAAAAGAGGAAGAAAAGCTTAGCGAGGAGGCCTTCCCTGGATACGGCAGCGATGCATTTACGAAGCGGTTTTGCCGGAAAACTACAGCTGCTAATACGATGCAAGGCGTCTTGAGCCCATGAATGCGGACGAAAAATATTGCTAAAAGTTATGCTCAAATCTCTACAAAACCGCAAAATAAACTACGTAAAAGAAGGCAACAAGACAAACAAGTTAGAGCAAAATTTAAGCGTCCTAACCCAAACCTTTGATGCGTCAAAATACGGTGCGACTTCACGGTACAGCGCGCCAAACGGAGACTTTGCGCATGATAACGTTTTGCTCCGAGCAGAGCTTAAAAAAGGCGAATATAACGTAAAAGTGCAGGTTCTAAGCGACGCGCCCGAGCTAAAAAAGATTGTAACGTTTATTAAAATTTGCAGGTATCGCAACTAAAAATAATGATTTGCGAGTTTTTTGCGCGTCAAATTTGACTAAATTTACTAAAAATTCCTAAGCCCTATTTCTAAATTTGAACGGATCAAATTTGGATCAAATTTAGCCTTCGCCTGCGTCAAATTTCCAAAATTTTCGCCCGTGTCGAGGAAATTTTGTAGATAGTAGACGCCTCTGTATCCGTGTTCGTACAAAATCTCGCTCATGGCAAAGATATCGGCCTCGTCTAGCAAGTCCGCGTGCACCGTCGTTCTAACCTCAAATTTAAAGCCGGTTTGCAACAAAAACTCAAGCGTTTGCAAGAAATTTTTATACAAATTTGAGCCCGCAACCTTGAGAAATTTTTCCTTCGTCGCTTTAAAATCAAGCGCGATGTAGTCGATCAAATTTAGTGAGATAGCTTGCTGAATGACGCTCAAATTTGAGCCGTTAGTATCGACTTTGAGCGAAAAGCCGCGCGACTTTACTTCGCAAGCTAGCGGCAAAAACGCCGGGCTGAGCGTGCATTCGCCGCCGCTAAAAACCACGCCGCTAAGCTTACCTTTGCGCTTGTCTAAAAATTTGATAAACTCGGCGCGGCTGATCTGTCCTTCGCCCGTGACGATAGGGAGGTTGTAGCAGTAGGCGCAGCGCATGTTGCAGCCTGCAAACCACGCTATACAGGCCGTTTTGTCGGGGTAGTCTAGGGTCGTAAATGGAGTGAGCGAGTAAAGCGGAAAATCGGCGTCTTTCACGTTTTACTCGCGGTTAGGTTAGGCTTTGCGTTCGCAAAATTTGATGCGCTCTTTGTGCTCGCCTTTTTTACCGAGGTTAAAGCTCTCTACAGGGCGGTGGTAGCCCATTACGCGGGTGTAAACGACGCATTTCGTGCGTTTTGCTTCAAGCGAAGCTAAGATTTCTTTGTCGCTCATTTGTCACTCCTTGATAATTGATGTCAAATAGTATAGCACTTTATAGATAACTGCCGTCTTAAATTTTACGTGATTTTTTGTTTTTCAGCCGTTGTTAAAAGTATGGTAATATCTGCGTTACGATTAAATTTAAAACAAAGGAAAAACATGACAAAAGTCAAATTTCACGGCGCAGACGTTGCGCTAAAAGGCGAAGAGATATTCGTTGGCTCATATGCGCCCGAAGTTGCGCTCGTAGGGCAGGATCTGGGCGAGTTTAAGGTCGGCGGCAACAACGGCATAGAGATATTAGTCGCCGTTCCGTCGCTAGATACGGGCGTTTGCGCGACTGAGACGCGTAAATTTAACGAAAAAATGGCCGCGAAACAGGCAATCAAACTAAGCGTGATTTCGATGGATCTGCCGTTTGCGATGGGGAGATTTTGCTCTACGGAGGGGATTAAAAATTTAAAAGTCGGTAGCGACTTTAGATCTAAAGAGTTCGGCGAAAAATACGGCATAATCATCGGCGAAGGACCGCTTGCGGGGCTTTTAGCTAGAGCTGTTTTTGTTATCAAAGACGGCGTCATCATCCACAAGCAAATCGTTCCCGAGATCACGGAGGAGCCAAATTACGACGCGGTATTTGACGCGATAAAATCAAGCGGAGGTTGCGGCTGCGGGTGCATGTAAGCCGCTAAATTTAAAGGCCGCGAGATAAAAAAATTAACTATTCCTATCTTCTAGCCTTTTATTTAGAATACTAGTAGCGACTGTTTTTTCTGTGCCGCTACTAGTCTCTATCTTTCTTTTTAGATCAGTATCGCTTAGATTTTCGCATTCTAACTTTGTCTTTTTAGCTTTTGCCATCTCTCCCATAAAGGCTTTTCCAACTTCAATAACGCCTATTCCAATGCCCTTAATTATTTTCTTGGCTACTTCGCCTGCATCCACAATAAATCCTTTTTCATGATAATGGTGAAATAGTTATTCTATTACTTCTACACTTTGGACAACAATTGGGTGTTCCACTGCCTGCTCTACTTGTCCATTCATATTTGCATTCTAAACACTTTGCCCTATAAACTATTTGTGCTGCATTTTTGTCTGATTGATTTGCCATTATAACTCCTTCTAAAATAGATTTTATTTATCCTATAGGATATAGAACGACGGATATTAACATTATATAGTTTAAAGATTTATTAATCCTATAGGATAAAAAAGTGAGTGAGAATTTTAATATTTTTAGTGATGAGGAAATCTTTAAATTTTATCAATCTATATCACAAAAGGTCCGTATATTTAGAGAAGAAAGAAATATTTCACAACTTGAAATGGCTCTTAGTATAGATATTAAATCCGTGGCATTTTACTCAAATTGTGAAAACAACAAATATAATAATC
>CAUQMN010000068.1:0-6630 GCA_963518765.1 uncultured Campylobacter sp. | reverse complement strand
GAGCCAAGCGTCCCGCGCTAAAACGACTTTCGTTTTTTACTCATTTAAAGGTAGCGCCAATAGTGCTTATTAAATTTACGCAAAAAATGCGTTGCGTACTTTAAAAATTTGCGCTAGAGACCAAAGCGGCAAGAAGTCGCGCCCGCACGGCCGCATAATCTTGATACCAAGCTTTACTGCAGCAGCCTGCTATCTCGCAAACAAAAGCGTTCGTCCCAAAAAATAAAGACGGCGGCGACAATAGAATGGATAAATTTCGTCTTGCTTTACCGAGTAGGCCTAGAATAACGCGCCGCGGTAGACAAAAAATCAGCGCCTTAAGCGCTCGCGCAACCGCTACGCTTCAGACTTTGGTTTTATCTGTCCTTGCTTAAGCCGTACCGTCAAATTTAAAAAATCATATCTTTGCGGCGCTCCAAATTCGGCCGGCTATTTAAGCTTAACAAAAGAGGCGCTTACGGCGGCGCAAAACGTTTTCGCCATAAAGCAAAGCCTCATAGACCACGACCGCCGCGCCGATAAAGTCGGTACAGGTTTTGAGGTTTTGAAACAAAAGGCTAGAAAATTTATAAATTTGCTCTGTATCTTGAGGCTAAATTTGCGCCGGGAAGATCCGCGTCCTTGCGGCGCTAGACAAATAAATAGCGTAGCAAACGGCTTAAATAAGACGGTAAAATAAGGCTTATCTCACGGCTTAATGCGCGGCTAATTTGCCGAATATAAGAGCCGTAAAATTCGTACGCCGGGTATTTAGCATTTAAATGGCACCTTTAAATTTAAGCCCCGTAAAACCTGCAACCTTAAGGCACATAAAGACGGCTTAAATTTATAAGAGAAAGGAAGCGGCTGGTTTTTCGTAAATTTAGCAAAGTAGCCAAATTTGGACGAAGTTAAATTTCGTCCAGGCAATAATCCGCAAATTTACGGCTACCGTACGCGTTTATACCGGCTGGCAGAAACGATGCCGGCGCATAAAGCATAAAACAACTAACCATATAAAAGGCAAGCTTAAAAATCTAATCTATATATTTTTGGCAAATTTTGCGTGACGTAGATTTGAGCGCTAGCTCCGAGCGGGCGAGATTTGCGCCGACGGGGATGTTTGTTTATGGCCGAAACCGGCGCTCTAGACGATGTTTATTACTCTTTAAATTTAAACTCGCCTTTTTCCTTGCTCTTTTCAGACTGCGAGTGGATTTCCCTTTTCATCTGCTCGCTCACGCTTGGTTCGTCTTTTTGTATCTTTTGAAATTTCTTTTTTTCGGTCAGAATTTTCTCGAAATTTTTCGTAGTTTGCTTTTGTACTTCGCTCTCACAACCGGCAAATAAAAACAAAATCGGAATAAAAAGTAAAAATTTCATATTCAAGCCTTTCTTAAATTTGAGCCTGGTTTTGGGCCCAAATTTAAATAACTGCGTATTTTGCCCATATACAAACGTCAAGCTCGTTTAGTTTAGCCAGCGTCTCTTTTGTTATCTTTTCATCGACCAGCACGACCGCAAGCGCCATCCCGTGGTCGTCGCGTCCCAAGCGGAAGTCGGCGATATTTATCTTCTCATCGGCAAGGATAGACGAAATCTTAGCTATAACGCCCGGAACGTCGTTGTTTTTAAAGATAATCATCTTGCCTTTGGGTTTAAAGTCTGTTTTAAAGCCGTTTATGGTTACGATACGCTGCTGATTCTCGCCAAATACCGTTCCGCCGATCGTCACGACATCGCTTTGCGTCGTGATACGAACGGTGATCTTATTTTTAAAAATACTATCGCCGCCGACGATGCTTTCGGTTTTTATACCCTTTTCGTCGCATAAAAATTTAGCATTTACGTAGTTTATGCCGTCGCCCAAACTCTCTTTTAGCGCGCCCACGATAGCAAAGGTTAGTAAGGAATTTGCGTATTCGCTAATCTGCCCGTGAGTTTCGATACGGACGGCTTTGATCGCGTTTTTGTTGATTTGCGCGGCAAGAAACGCCATCTTGCTCGTAAGCTCGATATAAGGCTCTACGAAGGGAGGCAAATCCTCGGTCTTTATCGGCAAATTTAACGCGCTAGGATAGCTGATACCGCGAGCCGCCGAGATAGCCTGTTCGGCTGCGGCGATAGCGATGTTTGCTTGAGACTCTAGCGTATTTGCGCCAAGATGCGGCGTGACGCTGACGTTATTTAACTCAAGTAGCGGGTGGTTAGTCGCGGGCTCTTTTGCAAATACGTCGATACCGGCAAACGCGATCTTGCCGCTTTTTAAGCCGTTATATAGCGCCTCTTCGTTATAAAGACCGCCGCGGGCGCAGTTTATGAGACGCACGCCGTCCTTCATCTTTGCGATCTCGGCCTCGCCGATCATATCCGTAGTTTCTTTATTTTTAGGCGTATGGATCGTTATGAAATCGCAAGCGAGAATATCTTCGAAATTTTTAGTATAAACGCCGCCCATATCGGTTACTTTCGACGGATCTATATACGGATCGTAAGCGACGATTTTCATACCGAAAGCCGCAGCCCTAGCCGCCACGCGGGAGCCGATATTGCCAAAGCCGATGACGCCTAGAGTCTTGTTAAAAAGCTCGACGCCGTACCATTTTTCGCGTTTCCAAATGCGGTCGATTTTTAGGTCGTTGTGAGCATAAGGAAAAGAGCGAGCCGCCGCTAGCATATGAGCCATCGTTAGCTCTACTGCGGCAATCGTGTTTGCCGTAGGGACATTCATCGCGATGATGCCGCGCTTTGAACAGCCGTCGATATCTACGTTATCGACGCCCACGCCCGCGCGTACGAGAGCTTTTAAATTTTTTGCGGCATTTAAAAACGCTTCGCCGACTTCGGTCGAGCTTCGAGTGATAGCCACATCAGCCTCGCCTAAGATATCTAAAAGCTTATCCTTTGGCACGTTCACCGCGTCGATTACTTTTATATCCTCTTCGCGATTTAAAATTTCAAAGCCGACTTTGTGTATAGCATCGCACACTATTATGGTTTTCATAGCTTGATCTCCTTAAAAGTTGAGTGTATATCATACGCCTTAAGTTCTTTTATAATGCGGTTTAAAATACCGCTATCTTGCGTATTTATGTAGATTAAATTTTGAGATTTTTCATTTACCACGCTAAAATCTACTGGTATGTTTTTTAGGGTTTGCGTAAGGCAAAACATGGAATATATGTCGTTTTTATCAATCATTAGCTGATATGCGCTCTTGACGGTAGCTTTTGATTTGTCTTTAAATTCTATAAATATCTCATTGCTTGCTAAAGCGTAATTTTTGGGAGCCAAATTTGCCATTTCACCGACCCAAGAGGTCTGCCCGGCGGTCAAATTTCGCTCCTCGCCGTTTTGCGATATTTTTAGCTCCATGGGCGCAGGTTCTTTTAAATTTACCTCCGCGTACTTATACAGCAAAGCGCCGCATACGCAGACGAAAATCAGCAAAAAAACCATCGCGCCCCAGAGCAGATATCGCTTCATTTACTTATGATAGCTGTTCTTTGATAATATCGCCCAAAGTAACCTTATCGTCGCTATTTATCTCGTTTAGCACCTCGCGCTCTTTTTGTCTCGCAAGGCGTCTTACGCTTAGGCGTATTCTATTTTTCTTCTCGTCGATAAAGGCTATCGCGGCTTCGATATTGTCGTTTATATTTAGGCTTTCGGCGCTTACATTGCCGAGGTCTTCTTTGCGGATGAGCGCATCGACGTTATCGCCGAGCTCTACAAACACGCCAAAATCTTTAATATCGCGAATTTTGCCAGTCACGATGTCGCCTACGTTAAATTTCTTAGCAAAAGCTTGTACCGGACTTTGTTTTAAATCTTTTTGGCTAAGCGAAATTTTTTGATCGTTAGAGTCGATTTTGATGATTTTTACCTCGACCTCGTCGCCTACTTTAAACAAATCTTTGCACTTATCGTTTCTATCCCAAGAAGCGTCTTCATTGTGAAGCAAGCCTTCGACTGCACCGATTTTAACAAATGCGCCAAAATTCGTTACGCTAGTAACTACGCCTTTAGTAACGTCGCCTTCTTTAAATTTGGCCTTAAATTCGTCAAATGGCTTTTTGAGTAAATTTTTAAGGCTCACTCTTAGGCGGCGATCTTTCGCGTCTATCTCGATAACTTCGACGTCAAGCTCCTCGCCCTCGCTGATGTGGTCTTTTGGATTTTTGATATTTTTATCCCAAGAAATTTCAGAGATATGCAAAAAACCCTCTATATCATTGCCAAGATCGACGAATGCGCCGTAAGGCTCTATGTTACTGACGGTTACTTTTATAGTGTCGCCAACCTCTAAACCGTCTTTTATCTCATCCCAAGGATCAGGCATCGCAGCCTTGATAGATAGAGATAGATGTTTTTTCTCGTTATCGTATTTGATAACTTTTACTAAAACCTTGTCGCCTTCTTTGTAGATAGAGCCCGGATTTACCGGCCCTTTATAGCTTATCTCGCTATAATGCACGAGTCCGTCCACGCCGCCTATATCCACAAACATACCGTAGGTAGTGATTTTTTTAACCACGCCTTCGATGACGTCGGTATTTTCGGCTACCGCAGATATTGCTTCCCTTTTTTTCCTTCTATCTTCGTCGAGTAGTTTTTTTCTTGAGACGATGATGCTTTGCTCGTCTTTATCTATCTTTATGACTTTTACTTTAAACGACTTTCCTACTACCGCGTTTGCGTCCTTAAAACCGCCTTGCGAGCGAGGTAAGAAAAACTCGATCCCATCGCTATTTTGCGCGACGAAACCGCCTTTATTTTTTCCTATGATTTTTACATCGAATACATCTTGATTTTCTTCGTTATACGAGTCGATATAGGCTTTTACTTTTTCTTTTCTAAGCGCTTTTTTGTGAGAAACGATAGGTTTTCCGCTTCTTGTCGAGCCGGTAATTACGACTTTTATCGTATCGCCTACTTTAAATTTAAGCTCTCCGTTCTCATCCTGTATTTCAGAAATGTTTAAAATTCCCTCTGATTTTCTACCGACGTTTACAAAAACCTCGTCGCCTTTAATATCGACGATTATACCGTCGCTATCTTCTTCCGTCTTTTTAAAAGACTCCTCTAGCATCGCGGCGAAATCGTCGTTTTCGATATCGTCGTTTGCCTTACTAAGTTGAACTTTTTTGTTCACCGCAGCCATCTTGTTCCTTTTTGATATATTTTGCTTTTTAACACAATTAGAGTTGATTTTACTTAATATTAACTTATTTGTAGATTAACTTACTAAATTTCAGGCTCAAATTTGAAATTTTATTTAAAAACGATACGAATTTGCTAAATTTTAAACCCTTCGAGCCTATCGACTACTTTTTGTATGATCCAATCGGGTGTAGAGGCTCCCGCGCTTATGCCGCAAAGATTCTTACCCTCAAACCACGCTTTTTCGAGCTCGGATTCGTTTTCTACTAGATAGCTATCCTCGCAGGCGCTTTTTGAGATGAGATAAAGCTGCTTTGTATTTGAGCTGTTTTTGCCGCCTACTACAACCATCACATCGGCTCTGGCAGCTAAGTTTTTAACCGCTTCTTGATTTTCGAAAGTAGCGTTGCAAATCGTGTTAAAAACTCGCACTTCTTTTACGCGTAGCATCAAATAATTTACGATTTGCATAAATTTTTCTACCTTGCGCGTCGTTTGACTGATGACAGCTACTTTTTGCGCTAGCTTTATGCCCTCTAGCTCGCCTTCTTCTAGCACGACGAATACCTTGCCGACGGCATAGGATTTCACCCCCTTTATCTCTGGGTGATTTTCATCGCCGAATATCACGATATCGTAGCCCTCTTTGCTCATTTTTTCGCAAATTTGCTGCGGTTTGGTCACAAACGGGCATGTAGCATCAATCACTTTTATATCGCTTTTTTTTAGCTCGGCCAGGTCGCCTTTTGTAATGCCGTGCGTACGGATTATCGCCTTTTTTTCGCCGTCGATTTCGCTTATGCCTTCAAGCGTCTTAACGTTAAAATTTTTATTTAGACGGTTTATCTCGTCGTTGTTATGTATGATAGGGCCGATAGTTACGGCATCTTTGGCGTTTTCGGCGATTTTTATAGCGCGCTTTACGCCAAAACAAAATCCGTAACTGCTAGCAAGCTCAATCTTCAACGCTAGCTCCGAGTTGTCTTAAAATCCCGCTAAAATTCGGAAACGAAGTCGCGATAAATTCGCTTTTTTCTATAACCATTCCGCATTTTAGCCCAAGCACCGCAAAGCTCATCGCGATACGGTGATCGCCGTTGCTGTCGATGATAGCACAGTTTGCCTCGCCGCCTTTTACGCTAAAGCCGTCTTCAAATTCTTCGACTTCAAGCCCGCATTTTCGCAGCCCTTGCACCATGATCGCGATGCGGTCGCTCTCTTTTACGCGAAGCTCTTTTGCGTTTCTCACGCTACTTATGCCCTCTGCACTTGCAAACGCTATAGCAAGAGCCGGCACCTCATCGATCAGCCACGAGATATTTTCGTTCACGTCCACGGCCTTTAGCGGCGCGTGCTTTATCTCGATCTCACCGATGCTTTCGTATGCGCCGGAAGTCTCTTTAAACGTTACTTGCGCTCCCATTTGGTCTAAAATTTTAAAGGCCTCCACGCGTGTTTTATTTAACAGCATATTTTTTAGCACGATGT
>CAUQMN010000067.1:0-6635 GCA_963518765.1 uncultured Campylobacter sp. | reverse complement strand
TGGCATCTTATTTGGAGTAGTTTTTTATAAGTAACGACATAGAATTGCCGCCTGAAGTTTTTAGCTATATTTGGGTCGCTGTGATGATAGTTCTGCCTATTTGCTCCACCATTTATGTTTTAAGGCGAAGTAAAACCAAGCGATACAGCTATCTTTTCGTGAGGGATCAGTGGGATAGTTTTCTAGCCTTTAGGATAGAAAATTTTGCCAGCATAGTCTTGATTTTATATCCGATTTTGCTTATTATCGGGTCGTTTTTTGTGAAGGATAGTGGCGGCGGATACGGCGTTTATGCGTTTTTATACGGCCTTGTCGCGGCTCCGATTTGCTTGCTTGTTTTTGCCGTATGCTACTCTTTGAACATAAGCTCATACGAGCCCGCACCCGAGGGGGCAGATCTGCGCAGGGAGTCCGGCTTAGCGGCTCAAAGCGCGAAGTCCGCAGAGGAAAAACTAGACGAGCTAAATGACCTGGACGCAAAATTTGATCAAATACCTTGGGGTTTAAAAAATCGTTACGACGCGCATAGGCTTATCAGGCGCGCTAGTATGGCATTTATCGGATTTACGCTCATGGTTTCGTGGTTTGCGGGCTTTATAGAAAACATCTTAGGAGTTGCATACCTTGCCGTGGCGCCAATTTTGCCGTATATTTTTACGAAAATTTACCTAAAAAGCTACCCTACGAAAAAATACAGCAAATTTTTCATAAAAAATCAGCGACTTTGCTTGACGATTTTTGCGGTTGAAAATTTAGCCAGCATAGCTTTGATCTTGTATCCAGTTGTGCTCATAATAGCGGCTCTGATCGCTAGAAATGACGAAAAGACGATGAGCCTGCTTTTGGGCGGTTCAAACGTACTGCCTGCTTGCCTTATTATTTTTACGGCGTACTATCTGTTAACCGAGGTACGTATATCCCAAAAGACGAGGCGTGATTTAAAATTTGAGCGTGCTTGACGCGGTTTTTGCCGGGACGCGATAGGGCTGTAATTTTGGACGGATTTGGAAATTTAGCTCGTTTAAACCCGGTTAAATTTGATGAGACTTGCTATCCGCGCTAAAAAGCGTTAAATTTAACGCGACTAAAACCTGCAAGCGGGCTTAAAATTCGGGTCTAAACAAATTCAAATTTGACCGCATAGCTGAACTTGGTTTTAAAGAATGAGCCAAATTTGAACAAGCTTGGGGCGTTATAGCTTTGACGAACGGTTTAAATCTAACGAATCAGCGGCTAAATTTGCATAGCAAATCGCTCAAATTTAGCCGACTTTATTTACGAAATTTAAAAAATCAGCCCCTCGTCGTCTTGTTTTATTAGCATATCCTGGGCGTCGGGTTTAGGTACGGGCGAGATCTTCGTATAGATCTCCGCTAAACCCTCGTGCGCGGTATGAAAGACGCCTTCAGGCTCGATGAAGGTTTTTTGTTTTAGCGGATACTCTTTCATATAGCTTTCCATAAATTTCTTAAACACCGGAGCCGCCGTGCGTCCTCCGCCCTCTACCTTTCTCATCGGCGTATTATCGTCGTTGCCGTACCACACTAGCACCTCGACCTCGGGCGTAAATCCGCAAAACCACGCATCGACGTTATTATTCGTCGTACCCGTTTTGCCCGCGACTTGCACGCCGTTTATCCTGGCATTTTGCCCGGTGCCGCGCTCTACTACCGTCCTCATCATATCAGTCATCAGATATGCTTGCTCGGGTTCCGTAACAAATACGCGCGCAGGCTCGAAAACCGCTTCTAAATTTTGATAGTTTATAATGCGTTTGATGAGGCCTGGCTCCACGATCTCGCCGCCGTTTGGAAACATAGAGTAAAATTTAGCAAACTCTAACGGCGAGATACCGAAACTACCAAGCGCGATGGAGAGGTTTTTAGGGATGTTTTTAAAGCCCATCTCGGTTAGCTTTTTATAAGCCGTATCAAGCCCGATCTCATCAAGTCAATTTATCGTAGCGAGGTTACGCGACTGGCGCAGAGCCTCTCGCAGCGTGATATAGCCCTGGAAGCCGCCGCTATAGTTTTTCGGTCGCCACTCGTACTGGCTGCCTTCGTTAAAAACCCTTGATATATCGGCTGCCTTGCTCATCGGCGAGTAGCCCATGTCTAGGGCGATCTGATAGATAAAGGGCTTAAAGCTAGAGCCCGGCTGGCGCATACTCTGCGTGGCGCGGTTGTAGCTGCTTTTGGCGTAGTCTACGCCGCCTACTAGCGCGAGGATCTCGCCCGTTTTGGGTAGCGTAACGACGATAGCGCCGTTTAGGATACTGGCGTTTGCGTCTTTGTTACGCTTTAGTATCTCGTTGTAGCCGTATTTTAGCGCCTCGGACGCCATATCTTGCACCTTTAAATCAACGCTGGTTTCGATGACGTAGCCGCCGGTTTTGATGTCCTCAAAGCGCTTTGAGGCCTCTTTTAGCACCTCGTCCACGATATACGGGGCTTTGTTTTGCGTGAGAGTGTCGTCAAAAACTACGGGCTGCTCGACTAGCGCGGCTTTGTACTCTGCGTCGCTGATCCAGCCTAGCGCGTTCATCCTTGCTATGACGTTGTTTGCGCGGCTAAGCGATAGATCTAGGTGGCGGGTCGGGTCGTAGGTGCTAGGCGCCTTTGGTAAGCCCACTAGGATAGCGATCTCTTTTAGCGTGAGTTCGTCAAGCTCCTTTCTAAAGTATCCCTTCGCTGCGGTTTTTATGCCGTGATAGCCGTGTCCTAGATAGACGTGATTTAGATAGCGCTCTAAAATTTGTTCTTTGGTTAGCTCGTTTTCCAGTTTCATCGAGATGATCATCTCTTTTAGCTTACGAGTTAGCTTTTTTTCTCTGGTTAATACCATGTTTTTAACTAACTGCTGCGTGAGCGTACTAGCGCCCTCTACTAGTTTGCCCGCCTTTATGTCCTTAACGATAGCTCGCGTGATGGCCTCGGGATTTACGCCGCCGTGTTCAAAAAAGCTCGTATCCTCGATAGCTACCAGAGCCTCGATGACGCGCGGCGGGATATCCTCGTACTTGACGTAGATCCTGTTTTCGTCAAAGATATTTGCGATGAGTTCGCCGTTTCTATCGTAAATTTGAGTCGTGAGCTTTGGCTTAAAATCGATAATATTTGACGCATCAAAGGTAACTTGCGAGTAAAGATACGCAAACGCCGCGCTCAGCGAAACAAAGATAATAAACAAAATAGAAGCTAGGATTCTCATAAAAAGGCCTTTAAAATTTTCACGTTTAGCCCCATTGCGGTGCTAGTTTCGCCGTTTTGGCTTAGGATGTATTTTTTGTTGAAATTTTCTATCGTCATGGCTCCTGCCTTGCCCCGCCAAAGATCGCCCGATAGGTAGTTTTGCAAGTCGGCTTCGTCAAATTTAGCAAATTTATACTCGGCAAAGCTTACGTTAAAAAGCTCGAATTTCTCGCCTAAAAATATCATAGCGGTTACGATCCTAGCGGTATTTTCGCTTTGCATTTTTAGCATTTTAAAAGCTTCTTTTTCGTCTTTTGCTTTGCCTAAAATTTTACCGCCACATACGACGACGCTATCGGCGAAAATGACGTTTTTTGCGCCGCTATTTGCCTTTAAAAACTGCTCTTTTTTTGCCGCGACTACCTTTTGGACGTAGATGTGCGGCGGTAAATTTTTATCTACGCCGCCCTCGTCGTAGCTAAAGAAAATTTGCTCGAAATTTATTCCGCTTTGCCTTAAAATTTCCGCTCGCGTTTGCGAACTTGAGGCCAAAAAAATCATCAAAACTCCCTATATGCTATGCCAAGATACGTCGCTAGTAGCGCGAACGCGACGTTTAGCGGGATGAAATAATAAATCGTAACGATGAGATTCTCGTGAAGCTCGACGTATTCGCTATTTTTAAATGCTTTTACGGCCTTGTTTAGACGGTAAGTAACATAAATTATATTTAGAAGCAAAAAGCCGTAAAGAGCCCACTTTGTCGTTAAAACCGTGTCTAGCATAGGATCGGCGGTTTTTGCCGCGCTTTCCTTAGCCAGTATCGGGCCTGTCGCGCCTATGATTAAAATCGATCCGTAAACCGCGTATCCTAGGCGTTTCATCATCGAGATTATCGTCTCGTAGCTCTGCGCGTCGTTGCCTAAATTCTTCATAAAAAATTTAGCCATTAGTAAAAAATTCGCCTGAAATCCGATAAAAACGATAACCGCAAGGATATGGACGAAAGGTAAGGCGTTGTCGATTCTTGCAAAAGCTATATTAAATTCAGGCATTTGCCCCCTTTGATTTTAAAATTTGTTTGTGTTAAATTTATCCTTGCCGGCGCCGAAATTTGACGACTTAACGCGCGGATTAAATTTTTGGGCTCGGTTTAGAAGCGACCCGCTTCGCGCATATTTTGCTTTAAATTTAGCCTAGAAACCAAATAAATCCGGTTTTTTTAACTTTGTCCTAAATTCGGTATTAAAACCTACTTAAAACTCGCTTTAAGCCCTTTGGGCTCAAATTTAGCCGGATTTGGGGTTAAATTTTACGGCTATTTTTGAGCTCATTTTTAAATTTTAATTTAATAAAATTGACGCTATAAACTAGCTCGTTAAATTTACCGACTTTCGACTATTTTAATTTAGCCCAGTTAAAGGTAGCTCAAATTTGCTTTAAATTTCATGCCGCAAAACCGCGGTCAAATTTAAGCTATTTTCTTAAATTTGACCGACGCGAGCTTATTTTTCAAGCCTCGTTTTAGCAAACTCTAACGCCTGCCTAACCGCATCATCGATCGCTAGTACGTTTTTACCGCCTGCGGTTGCGAAATCATCCTTGCCGCCGCCGTTTCCGCCTAAAATTTGCGCCGTAAATTTAACCCATTCGCCCGCTTTCAAAGCCGCATTTTTCACGCCTGCGGCCAGAACGATTTTGCCCTCTTCGTTTACTTGTACGAGTAGGATCGCCGCCTTTTCGTTCTCGTTTTTAAACCCGTCTATCACGGCTTTTATATCGCCGCTATCAAGCACCGCGACGCAAAGCTTGGTCTCGTTTACGTTTATCGCCACGAGCGCGTGCGCGTCTTTGGTCTGTTTGGTCCTGTCTTTTAGGCTTTTTATCTCGGCTTTTAGTTTTTTTACCGCATTCATCGGTTCGGCGCTTTTTAGCTCGGTTTTTAGCTCCTCGATCTCGCCGCGCCAGGCTTTTGCTAGATTTAGCGCGGCCTTAGAGCACACGGCCTCGATCCTACGCACGCCCGCGCTCACGCCGCTTTCTTTGGTGATGAAAAACGCGCCGATTTGGCTTAGATTGCTCACGTGCGTACCGCCGCAAAGCTCCTTGCTAACATCGCCGAAGCTTAGCACGCGCACTTTGTCGGCGTATTTCTCGCCAAACAGCGCAATTGCGCCGCTGTTTTTAGCGTCCTCGATATCCATTATTTCCGTTTTTGCTTCTATATTTTCGCTAATCGCGGCATTGACGAAATTTTCGATCTTCGTTAGCTCCTCCGCCGTCACTGCCTTTGGATGCGAGAAGTCAAACCTGAGTCTGTTTGCCTCGACGCTAGATCCGGCCTGTGCGATATGCGTTCCTAGAACGCTTCTAAGCGCAGAGTGGAGCAGGTGCGTGGCGCTGTGGTGGCGCGCGATCTCGGTTCTTTGCTCGCTTACTTTTAGCCTCACGGCATCACCGACTTTAAGCTCTTTTTTAACCGCAACGTTTGATAAATTTAGCCCGAAAAACTTCTGCGTATCTAGCACGTCGGCAGCGCCCACGACCACGCCGCTGTCGCCTGCCTGGCCGCCGCTTTGCGCGTAAAAAGGCGTCACGTCAAACATCGCCCAGCCTTGCTCGCCCGCTTTTAAATTTTGCGTTTCTTTAAAATCCTCGTCAAGCAGCGCTAAAACCTTGCTCGTGCGCTCAAGCTCCCCGTATCCGCTAAATTTATTTTCGCCGAATTTCTCTAAAAGCGCCTTAAAATCACCCTTTGCGCTCTTGTCGCCGCTGCCTTTCCAAGCAGCCTTAGCGCGCGCTTTTTGCTCGCTCATTAGCTCGTCAAATTTAGCTTCATCGACTTTGAGTCCTTTTTCGCGTAGCATGTCGGCCGTGAGGTCTAGCGGGACGCCGAATGTATCGTAAAGCTTAAACGCTGCCTCGCCGCTAAAAATATCTTTCGTATGCGCTAGCTCGCTCTCAAAAAGCTCGAGTCCGCTTGCGATCGTGGCTAAAAATCTCTCTTCTTCGAGCCTGATTTGCTCTTTTACAGCCTCTTTTTTCTCGTTTAGGTAGGCGTAGTGGCCGCCCATTAGCTCGCAGACTTTACCTACGAGACGGTACATGAAAGGCTCTTTTATACCTAGTAGATATCCGTGTCTGATCGCGCGGCGAAGGATACGGCGAAGCACGTAGCCGCGGCCCTCTTTGTCAAATGTAGTGCCTTGAGCCAGCAGGAAAGTCACCGAGCGGATGTGGTCGCTGATGACGCGGTAGCTAGCGCCGCTCTCATAGGCGTACGGCTTACCGCAAAGCCTTGCGACTTCTTCGATAAGAGGCATAAAAAGCGAGCTATCGTAGTTGCTAAATTTGCCTTCCATTATCGCCGTGACGCGCTCAAGCCCCATGCCCGTGTCGATGCTAGGTTTTGGTAGCGGAGTCAGCTTGCCGTCGCTGCTGCGC
>CAUQMN010000066.1:0-6724 GCA_963518765.1 uncultured Campylobacter sp. | reverse complement strand
AAAAAACGCAACCGACCGGTTTTAACGCCGTAAATTTGCGAATTTGACTCCGAATTCGGCTTTAAATTTACAGTCAAAAGGTCAAATTTAAATTTCACTTCAGCCTATCGCCGAATTTTTGTTTGTCGCTCATATAAACGAAGCTTAGCACCTCGGCGACGGCGCGAAAGAGCTCCGCAGGTATCATATCGTTTACCTCGCACATCTTGTATAACTCGCGCGCCAACGGCGGATTTTCGACGATTTTGACGTTGTTTTGCACTCCGATTTGCTTGATGCGAAGCGCTAGAAAATCCACGCCTTTAGCGAGGATCACGGGCGCTTTTTCCTTTGTTTTATCGTAGCGAAGGGCGACGGCGTAGTGGGTCGGGTTGGTGATGATGACGTCTGCTTGCGGGATATTTTGCATCATCCTGTTGCGCGCGGCTCGCATTTGCAGCTGGCGGATGCGACCTTTTACCTGCGGATCGCCCTCCATCTGCTTGTACTCGTCCTTGATTTCCTGCTTGCTCATTCTTAGGTCGCGAAAATACTGAAAACGCACGATAAACACGTCAAGAAGTCCGATGATAAACATCACGATGAGCATCACGGCAGCTAAAATCAGCATCTTTTCCTTTAGCCACGCTAGCTGCGCCGCCATCGAGAAAAACAGCGTGTGCGGTAGCTCTTTGATAAAGCTTAAAAACATCAAAAATCCGACCGTAAAAACCGCCGTGACCTTGAGCACCATTTTGATGCCGTCTATCAGCTTTTTGAGCGAAAAGAGATTTTTGAGCCCTTTTAGCGGATTGATTTTGTTTAAATTCGGCTCCAAAGGCTTGGTCGTAAATATAAATCCAAACTGCATGAGATTTGCGACGACGCCCGCGATCGCGATACAAACGGCGATAGGCAGGATGATGAGCAGCGTGCGAAATATCGTCGTGATCGCGACGCTAAAGAGTAGCTTGCGCGTAAACTCCTGTCCGATGAGGCTTTGATAGTAGTTATATAGCGTGAAAAACTGATCGCCGATAAAGCCAAGAAGCGCCACTACGACAAAGATCGCGACCGCGAGCGTGACGAAGCCTGCGAGATCTTGGCTTTTGGGGACGTTGCCGTCCTTGCGCGCGTCTTCGATCTTTTTGGAGGTGGGTTCTTCGGTTTTTTCTTGGTCTTCGCCTGCCATTTTCGTCCTAAATTTATCTTGCCGAGCGTTTTGGCTCAAATTTGGGCGATTATACCTAAAAGGAGGTTAAATTTTACGCTACAATGGAAAGTTTAAGGAGGATTTTTGCTCTTGCGCGTGACCTAAAAACTTGGCGGACGAAATTTTAAAAGCTGGGGCATTAAACCAAAATTTATAAATTTTTGGGTATTATCCGTCTCTTACAACCAACAAAGCTCCCCAAGTCTTTTGAAATCCAAAAGCGCTTTTTGGTCTTACCAAATTTTAGAAAGGTAGAGTATGTCAAAATACGCTATATTTAAGCACGGCGGCAAGCAGTATCGCGTTAGCGAAGGCGAATATCTTAAGCTTGACCATTTCAGTGCTGAAGCAAAATCATCAGTCGAGATTACGGACGTTTTGTGCGTAAACGACGGTGAAGTGAAGGTAGGCGCGCCGTTCGTAAAGGGTGCGAAAGTCGTTCTTGAAGTCGTAAATGAGGGCAAGGATAAAAAAGTCGTTATTTACAAAAAACGCAGACGCAAAGACTCAAAACTAAAACGCGGTTTTAGAAGACAGTTTACACGCGTAAAAGTCGTAAGTATCGCAGCTTAAGGAGATAAGAAATGGCACACAAAAAAGGTCAAGGCTCAACCCAGAATAACCGAGATAGTATCGGACGACGCTTAGGCGTTAAAAAATTCGGCGGCGAATTCGTTCGCGCGGGCAACATCATCATCCGCCAGCGCGGTACCGCTACTCACGCGGGCAGCAACGTCGGTCTAGGCAAAGATCACACGATTTTTGCGCTAATCGACGGTTTTGTTAAATTTGAAAGACTAGATAAAAATAGAAAAAAAGTTTCTGTTTATCCTGCTGCGTAATTACTGCGCAACTTTCGGGGCGAAAGCCCCTTTTTATTTTAATTTTCTACAAAAACACTAAAATCGATATAATTTATGCTAGTAATTATAATTATGTAACTTAGAGGTAGTATTTATGATAAAAATATACAAAAGTGAAATTTTAAAATATCTTGTAGAAAATATGCTAGATAAAGATCTACTTAATGGCATAAATGCTCTTATAGATGAAAGCATTAAATTTTTAAAGATAGATGTAATAGATAATAAAATTAGCCCGAGCGATGCTGAAAAAATCGTAAAATATATACAGGGTAGCGATAAATTTAAAAGTTTAATCGACAAAGCTATAGAAAAAGATCAGTCGCCCGCTAAATCTAATAGCGGATTTTGGTTTGGTATGATTATAGCTGGAGGATTAGCTTACGGCGGGTACGAGATGTTTTTGGAGCGCTATACGATAGAACAGGAGTATGCGTTTATATCCTCTTGCGTCGGCGAGCACGGCGGTTATTATAAAAAAGATTACTGCGTTAAGCGTCTAAAAGAGTGCCTAAAAGATGATAAAAAAATTAGCGAATGCTCCTATTCGTTGCTTGGTCGCTAAAATTCGCAGTCAACTGCCGACGCTCATTTAGTCGCATGGTTGCGTGTCGCAGTTTTTATTGATATTGCTAAAAGTTTTTTCAGAATTCGTCGCTATATTTTCGTAAATTTCATCGCCTAAAATTTCTCTTTCAAATTTATCGTCGGCGAGCGGCTTATAGTCGTTAAGCGCTTTGTATTCGTCTTTGTCGAGTAAAAATTTATAAATCTTTCTTAATTTATCTGCCATTTTTTGCGAGCTTAAATTTTCGTTTTTAACTCTTTGTATGAGCTTTTCGTATGTCTTTGCTCGTTTTTTAAGAGACTCTTCGTCGCACGGATTTTCATCAAATTCTACAAATTCTATTAAAAAATTTCTCAGTCCAAGCCTTATTTGATTTACTCCGACTCGTATGTTTTTCACAAGTTCCTTACATTCTCGTTCATAACTTTTCGTCGCCATTTGTCGCCTCGCTATTCTGTAAAATTTCACTAAATTATATCACAGGAAAGGAGGTGATAAGAATGAATACGTCAGGTATGAGCCAAGAAGAGCTTGATTTGTGGGCGGATATAAACAACCCTAACAATGACGCTAATATGGACGATTGGGCCGACGCGCATAATCCGAATAACGACGATTATTTTGGAAACGACGACGAATGATTTTAGCATTTTGGTATAGGTGTGGCCGGTAAATTTTGATTTACGTAGCCCGCTTGCTTCGTAGCCGGCAATAGCTAAATTAAATAAAAAGGATAAATAATGGCAAAATCAGGAGTAAGGCCGCCTAACGGCCCAAGTACTACGGGAAATCCAAGCGGTAAAGGTCGCGGAAATAATCCGCCTAAAAAATAAAAATTCTCCTCCTTCGGGAGGGCTAAATTTAAGGAGTAAACATGAAAATAGCGTTATATTTTGACTGCCAAAACGTAAGTAATATTTTTTTATCGGACGTTTTAAAGCATTGTCGAAACGAACATTATGAAGTCGTTGCCAAAAAGGCATATAAAGATTTTACCAAATATTGTGGATGGAATGAGATTTTGCACGCAAGCGACATAGAGCCGGTGCAAGTTTTTAGCTCGAAACCTAATTGTGTTGACGTTTCTCTTTGCTTAGACGCGCTTGATGACGCTTTGGTGCTAACGCAACTAGACGCCGTAGGTATCGTATCAAGCGATTGCGATTTTACGCCGCTTATCATAAAACTAAAAAAGTTAGGCAAAACGGTTTTAGGATTTGGAGAGCAAAAGACGAAACAGTCCGTAAAAGACGCGTATTCGAATTTTATTTTGTTGCACCGCCAGACGGATAAAACTTGTGATATTAAGGATATTATTCGAGTAGTTGAGAAAAATATCTGCGCAGATGGCTATATATGCAACGCTAAAATAATAAATTTATTGCAAAAAGATGGGTGTGGGACAAGCCCTACCGACTACGGTTTTTCGTCTTGGAAAAATTTTTATGAAAGCAATTCTAAAATTTTTAAGATAAATCGCGACGTTAAAAGCGATATCGCCGTAGCTTTGGCATAGTTTTAGTAATTTTAGATATAATCGCTACTAAAAACCAAGGCAAAAAATGTTTATAGATAGCGTAAATTTAACCCTAAGCTCGGGTCACGGCGGGGCCGGATCAGTGAGCTTTCGCCGTGAAAAACACGTGATTTTAGGCGGACCAGACGGCGGCGACGGCGGCGACGGCGGCGATGTATATTTCGTCGCCGATAACAACACCCACACGCTTGCGGCATATAAAGGCAAAAAGGCCATGCGCGCGCAAAATGGCGAGGCGGGCACGGGACGGAGAATGCACGGTAAAAGAGGCGAACACCTAGAGCTCATCGTGCCTCCCGGTACCGCGGTGCTAGATGCCCAGACGGGCGAGCTACTCTGCGACTTAACTAGCGAAGGGCAGCGCGAGCTATTTTTAAAAGGCGGCAAAGGCGGGCTTGGCAACGTGCATTTTAAAAGCTCGATCAATCAAGCCCCCGAATACGCGCAAAAAGGCTTAGAGGGTGAAACGCGCGAGGTGCGGCTGGAGCTAAAACTCATCGCCGACGTGGGGCTCGTGGGCTTTCCAAACGTAGGCAAGAGTACGCTAATCTCGACCGTCTCAAACGCCAAACCGCAGATCGCAAACTACGAGTTTACCACGCTCACGCCAAAGCTAGGCCTAGTCGAGGTCGACGAATACAGCGGCTTTGTTATGGCCGATATCCCTGGTATCATCGAGGGCGCAAGCGAGGGGCGCGGGCTTGGCGTGCAGTTTTTAAAACATGTCGAGCGCACGAAAATTTTGCTTTTTATGCTCGATCTTGCGAACTACCGTAGCCTTGAGGAGCAGTTTGACGCGCTGAGGACCGAGACGGCGAAATTTTCAGGAGAGCTCGCAAAAAGAGACTACGCGATCGCTCTAACTCGCGCGGACGCGGCCGAAAATTTGCAGGAAAAATTTGACGCTTTTTTGTCGCATTTGGGACTTGCGGGCACGGCGGGCGAGATGAAATTTAAACAAGATATTTATGAATTTGACGCCGCCAAGCCGTTTTTTGTAATGCCGATTTCTTCGGCGACGGGACAAAATATAAACGAGCTAAAATTTAACCTGCTTGAGCTGCTTAAAAAGGAACTTTAAAATAGCGCGGATATCTCGTTGCGGCTGACTTTATGGAGATAGGCTGGCCCGCCCGCCTAAAAATAGCTTAGCAAGGGAGCGCGAAGACCTTCGGTCTCTTATGGCGATCGGCAGGTTTTGTTTTGCTCGTGTAGTGCCGAAATACCGTTTAGCGCGTCTTACGCAGTCCTAGCAGGTACCACGCGGGCGTTTTTCGTGAGCGTTTTTGCAGCGACGCGGCTAGCTTGTGAAATGCCTCGGCGTGATCGTGCTAAAAGCCGCGCCGCAGAGGGTTTTGATGAACGCAGGCCTTAAGCGCGTCCTAATATGCGGGTAAATTCTTATGTTTATCGCTTATAAACGTCGCAAAAAGATAAAATTTAAGAAGGCGAAATGAATAAAATTTTTATTCTAGTATTTTTATGCTTCGGCGCATACGGTTGCGATCCCGCCGATCCGGTGCCGAATTTTATGGAGTTTAACGACAAGGATCGCGACGGCGCACTGAGCTTGCAGGAGTGGATGGCGAGCGAGGTGCCGTCTGGGCTGAGAGCAGAGCTAAATCTGCGCTCAGGCTCGGAATTTAAGAGGCTCGATGCTAATCGTGACGGCAAGATTAGCCTTGATGAGCTGGGAGCGAAACCGTCTGCAAAGATTTACTGGTCCGAAGATCCGTGCGCCTTTTGGCCTTGGTCGGACGGATCCGAGGATAAAAATCGATCCGCCGTCAAATAAGCGCGAAAAATGGCAATGATGCTACTTTCTGCGCGGAGTTTGGTTTGCGCGACGCATATAAATTTACCTCGCGCGCGGACACAGATCACTGGTTTGCTTTGCTACTTGCACAAAATTTATCTTGCGCAAGTCGGGCTAGCGTAAATTCGGCTCGCGCCGTGATTTGGCTAAATTTAAAGGAAAAGAATGAATATAGTTTTTATGGGAACGCCCGAGTATGCGGCTAAAATTTTGTGTGCGCTTGCGGAGGCTAAATTTGAGATCGCGGCCGTATTTACGCAGCCCGATAAGCCTGTTGGCAGGAAGCAAATTTTAACTCCGAGCGAAGTTAAAATTTATACGCAGCAGCACCTGCTCGCCGTGCCGATCTTTCAGCCTACGAGTTTAAAAGATGAGACGGTTGCGACACAGATAAAAGAGCTAAAGCCTGATTTCATCGTGGTTGCCGCATACGGTAAAATTTTGCCGCAAAGCGTGCTTGATATCGCGCCTTGTATAAATTTGCATGCCTCTATCCTGCCTAAATATCGCGGCGCGAGCCCTATTCAAAGCGCGCTACTAGCGGGCGAGAAGCAGACTGGTGTAACGGCGATGCTGATGGATGCGGGGCTTGATACGGGAGATATGCTTGATTTTGCCTACACGCCTTGCGAGGATAAAACGGCGGCGCAGCTGTTTGACGAACTGGGGGATTTGGCTGGCGAGCTGATCGTGCGAGTGTTGCTAAATTTTGCAAATTTAACGCCGCTAAAGCAAGATGACGCGCAGG
>CAUQMN010000065.1:0-6752 GCA_963518765.1 uncultured Campylobacter sp. | reverse complement strand
CTGTATAAGGCCGCGCGCTCACAGATCTACGAAACGCGCGAGTTTAACGCACAGGAAAATCTCAAATTTTACGCCAAAAATCTGGGCGCCTTTAACGATATCCCAAACATAAAGCAAGAGCCCGATCTTAAAAACGATCTAGGCGGCACGAACGACATCTACTACCTAAACTGCGCTCTAAACGGCTTTGAAAACGAGATCAGCATGCGCTCGCAGGCTCTAAAATTTATCGACGAAAAGGAGCTTAGCGCGCTAAATTTGGCGACTGATTTTATCCTCTGCGTAAAATCGGCGCAAAATTTGACGCTGGGCTCGGACGTTTTTGCCCCGACAAAGCTAAACGAGATCACCGCGCTCATGCAAACCAAGTCCAAAAAGACGCAAGAAAACAGCAGCGTTATATCCCAAAAGCTCTTTTCCTGCATGCACTCGGTCGCGGTTTTCTCGCGCTATCTGGTTTCTAGCTTTTATAGGAGTAAATTTACGAGCGGGGTTAAATTTAGCCAGCTGCGAGCCGCGCGGCTAAAAAACGGATTTTATAGATTTGAAAACACGATTTACGTCCCGCTGCACGTCCGCGCTAGACCGGTAAACGCCGTATTAAAGCAGCTTTTAGCTCTTGGCGATGCGGAGTATAAATTTGATGTCGGAACGATCTTTTACCTAAAGCGCGCGCAAATCAGCAAAGAGGACGCCGAGGATTCGCTCGCGCTTTTTAGAAAAATTTTGATGCGAAACCACGCTCACTGCATCATCAAAGCGCTTTTGGACGCGGAAATTTTGCCCGTTTTGGTTAAACCGCTCGAGCACGCCGTAAATTTGGCCGAATTTGACGGCTACCATAAATTTAGCGTCGGCGAGCACTGCGTTTTAAGCGTCAAATTTGCCGAAAATATCAAAGATAAATTCGTAAAATCGCTCTACGACGAGCTTTGCATCGAGGGGCACACGCTACTCAAGCTAGCCTTGCTGCTGCATGACGCGGGCAAGGGTCTAGGCGGCGATCACTCGGTCGTTGGCTCAAATATCTTTCGTGCCTACGCCGCAAAGCTAAATTTGAGCGCAAAGGCCGTAAATATAGGCGTTACGCTCGTGCGCTACCACACGCTGATGAACGACGTGGCAAACCGCGAGGATATCTACGATCAGCGCACGATTTTTAGCTTTATCTCAAAGCTTGGCGATCCGCAAACGCTAAAACTCTCCTACATCGTCGCCTACTGCGTGATAAACTCGACGGATGAAAAGCTCTATACGCCCTATTTGGCGCGACTTTTGCGCGAGCTTTACGGCATTTGTTTGCAAAGCTTCGAGGATGAAAATCTACTTGACGAAGCTTCAAGGCGCGTAAAAAAGGAGCTTAGCATCAGAAGAAACGCTAAATTTGCGGCCTTAAACGAAAATTTGAAAGAAAAAATTTTTGCTATCAGATCAAATTTACTCTTCGCTAAATACCAACCGGCAGACATCATCGGCATCGCCTGGGCCGCGCAAAACGCCGATAAACTAAGCGTGCAGGTACAAAATCACCAAAGCCTGAGCATCGAAATTTACGCGCAAAACTATCCAAATTTAGCCGTTTTGCTCTCGGCTTTGGCACACCTTGATCTTGGATTTATGGAGATTTTCGAGCTGTTTGACGATAAATTTTACGTCAAGCTGGAGTTTAACAAAAACGTAAAATCAAGCGAACTAGAAACCCTAAAAAATCTCATCGAGATCTCGCTAAAAAGCGGCGCCTCAGCGCAGATAAATCGCCCCATCATACTAAAAGGCGAGCTAAATTTTGACCCAAACCACTCGCAAGAGTACGCGAAGCTTGGCATAAACGCAAAAGATCAGCGCGGACTGATGGCTTACGTATTGGGAGTTTTTAAGGAATTTGATGTAAAAATAGCCAACGCCAGAATCCAAACCGTAAAAAACAGGACGCGAAATTTGCTGCTTATACAAAAGCGCGAGGGCGTGGATTTGGGCGAAATTTTAAAATTATTAGAAAGCGAGTAAACATGTGCGGAATCGTCGGTTACGTCGGCAATAGAGAAAAAAGAGAGTTTATTTTAAACGGATTAAAAGAGCTTGAGTATCGCGGCTACGACAGCGCAGGCATGGCTGTTATGAGCCTAGAGGGCGGTTGCGATAAATGCGCGCAAGAAATCGCCTTTTTTAAAGCCATCGGCAAGCTTGAAAATTTAGCCAAAAAATCAGAGGGCTTTAGCTCTAGCGGCGAGGGCGTCGCGATCGGACACACGCGCTGGGCTACGCACGGCAAACCTACCGAGATCAACGCTCACCCGCACCTAGGCGAGCACTCTTTCGTCGTTCACAACGGCATTATCGAAAACTACAAAGAGCTAAAAGAGGAGCTTGAGGCAAAGGGCGTTAACTTCCTTAGCCAAACCGACACCGAGGTTATCGTGCATCTTTTTGAGGAAAATTTAAAAACTATCGGCGAGCCGTTTAAAGCGTACGAAGCCACGGTAGCGCGCCTGCACGGTGCATACGCGACGCTGCTTATCACCAAAACGGCTCCGAGCAAAATTTTCTTCGCCAAGGATGCTGCACCGCTAGCTATCGGCAAAAGCGAGGAGAAAGAGGTATTTTTCGCCTCCTCGGACGCCCCGTTGATCGGCCTAGCCAAAGAAGTATGCTACCTAGACGACAAAAGCTACGGATTTGTTAGCATTGACGAGATCGCGGTTTTTAAAGACGAAAAAAAACTAAGCCCGAGCTTTGCCGCGCTGCCTGCGGATAAAAGCTACGCGCAAAAAGAGGGTTACCGCTTTTTCATGGAAAAAGAAATTTACGAACAAAGCGCGGTAGTCTCAGAAACGCTAATGGGACGCGTCAAAGAGGATGCGGTAGGTCTTGAAAATTTAACGAACGAGTACTTACGAAATATCGATGATATCGTAATCTGCGCGTGCGGCACTAGCTACCATGCGGCTCTTACGTCTAGCTACCTTTTTGAGCGACTAGCGGATACTAGAGCCAAGGTCGAGATCGCGAGCGAATTTCGCTATAGACGCCCAAAGCTAAACAAAAACGCCCTTTTTATCGTCATCTCGCAAAGCGGCGAGACCGCCGACACCCTAGAAGCGCTAAAAATCGCCAAGCAAGCGGGACTAAAGACGCTGGCCATCTGCAATGTCGATAACTCCTCGATCGTGCGCCTGGCAGACGACACGCTACTAACTCGCGCGGGCATCGAAAAGGGTGTAGCCAGCACCAAAGCCTTCGCAACGCAGGTTGTTACGCTGTGGATGCTAGCGCTGCAAATCGCGCAGGCTAAAGCCTCCATAAGCAAAGAAGAGCTAAAAAGCGAGATCGCGGCGCTCCTGCACGTTCCGCAAATTTTAAATATCAGCAAAGAGCCCCAAGAGCGTATCCGACGCCTAGCTAAACACTATTTGCACGGTCACGGCTTCTTTTTTATCGGGCGCGATATATTTTATCCGCTTGCGCTAGAAGGCGCGCTAAAGCTCAAAGAGATCTCCTATCTGCACGCCGAGGGCTACCCTGCGGGCGAGATGAAGCACGGCCCTATCGCGCTTGCCGACGAGAGGCTCTTTACGATCGCGCTGATGCCGCAAACCGTCCTTTACGAAAAAACCAAAAGCAATGTCGAGGAGCTCGCCGCCCGCGACGCCTACATACTTGCTATCAGCCCCGAGGAGTTCGAGCTTAGCGACGATTTTATCAAAACGAGCAAGCAAGCTCACCCGATGAGCGAGTTTTTCGAGATGATGATCATCCTGCAGCTTTTTGCGCTGGAGATCGCCGTGAGACTAGGCAACGACGTGGATATGCCGCGAAATCTCGCTAAAAGCGTGACCGTAGAGTAAATTAATAGGCGAAATTTGACGAGCGGCGGCGTATGCGCGCAAATTTGCAAAAAATGCGAGGTTTTGGGCGGCTGCTTTCAGCGCCTCGTTTAAGGAGAAGATATGAGCCTGTTTGATTTTGATAAAAAGGCCAAAAAAGCGCAAATTCCAAGCACTTTTGCCGGCAGAGTGGATAAATTTTGGGCGGAATTTAGCGGCGTGATAGACGAGATCAAGGCGGATCTAGCGGCAAAAGAGTTTGAAAAAGCGATGCGAAAGACCGACGAGAAGCTTCGTATCTGCCTTGCCGAGCCATACTTTATGACGGGGCTAGCGGGCGATAAGCTCGATCTAGTGCTAACTCCCGAGGGTATGAGGCACCGATTATTTTGGCTAAGCTTCATCAAAAACGCTATGCCAAAACAGCTTGAGGGGAGAATGCTCTGCACGCTCGGAAAGCCGCGCGCGCCGCGAGGTATCGGCGGGATCGAGATGTACGATACGCACGTAAACGCCGAAGAGTCGATGATCTACGCACAGTTTAACGAAAGCGACGTGGATATTAAAATTTACAACGAAAACCTAGCGGCTCTGCTCGCGCAGGACGAGGGCAAAGCGGGCAATCTGAGCTTCATCCTGCTTGATAACATCATCGGCGAGACGGCAGTCATTAACACTTTGGGCATGCTTGAAGTGCTCGATAAGCCGCAGGAAAACGGCGTGCCGCTAAACGAATTCGCCGATCTGGTCGATGAGAAATTCGGCGAAAAAGCCGCGCACGAACCGCTAAAGAATTTTTTCAGCTACGAGATGGAGCCGCGCGGAAGCGAGGTGCGCGAGGATGTTATCGTGGGCACCACCTGCCTAACGGCCATCGTAAATCAGTACCTAAACGGCGAGCGCGACATCTATAACGAAGCCTTCGAGCTCGGTATCAAATTTTGCTTCCTTAGCATTGATAACGGCGGCGACGTGCAGGCGGGCTTTGATCTGCGAAATAAAATCGAGGACGAGGAGCTAGAAAGCTGCAGCTCGTTTTTGGAGATAATCGGCGGCGCAACCGGACAGAGGCGCGCATACATCGATCTCATCTGCTATGACGAGGAAAGGCTTAAAGAAAAAGTAAGCGAGCTTTGCAAAAAATACGGCGCTAGTATCGAAATTTAAACGATAAATTTAGCTGCGAGCGTCAAATTTATTTTGGATTTGTGCGCCCACGCTATTTTAATTTTGGCACTAAATTTTGCTTTTGCTATCAGTTGTAGCAGGCTATTTTCTTACTTAAGTCAGCTTATCATCAAAATAGCAGCACGGCAGGCATAAATCGGCACACGAGCGGTGCGGGCTTTAGATGAGTTTTGCGCCATGCCCTGCTCTAGTTGCCTGCTATGCTGTGCGCAATTTTCAAATTTAATCACAAGCCTACTACGCTTCAATGCCTATTAAAACGACAAGGTTTGTTTGCTCACTTGCCTCAACGCAAATTTTTTAGATATTGGCATGCGTTAAATTCTCCGAGTTTGCAACCTCGCTCGTAAAATCCTTTCGCGAATTTTCTATCTTTTTCGACGCCCTGCCCCTTTTCATAAGCAAAGCCTAAATTCGAGCAAGCCAGAGCGTCGCCGAGCTTGCAAGCTTTGTAAAAAAGCTCCGCCGCCTTCGCGTAGTCCAGCGCTACGCCCTCGCCCTTAAAATAGCAAACTCCAAGATCGGCGCAAGAGCCTACGTGTCCGCGATCGCAAGAGGCTGCAAATATCTGCGCCGCCTTTGCCGCGTCCTTTTGTACTCCGTCGCCCATCGCGTAGCTTAAGCCAAGATTGTAGCACGCCGTTTCCTCGCCCAGTTCGCAGGCCTTGCTAAACAGCTCATTCGTCTTTTTGCCGTCGGGATAGATGCCAAGTCCCTTGCCGTAGCTATACGCCAGGCTCGCGCACCCCTCGGCCACGTCCTTTTCACAGGCTTTAGCAAACAGCTCGTTTGCCTTTTTATGATCTTGCGCCGCGCCTTGTCCGTTTTGATAAAGCAATCCAAGATATACGCAGGCTTTGTCCGCGCCCAGCTTGCAAGCCTTTTCGTAGCGCGCGACGGCTTTTGTAAATTCTTTGTCGGATTCGTAAAAATACCCCAGCCCCGCGCAAGACATCGCGTTTTCCTCGCCGCCTTTCTCGCAGGCGAGCTCTAAATTTTTAATCGCGTTTGACAAACTCTTGCAAACCTCCTTATTTCCCTTCTCGCACTCATCGCGTAGATCGGCTAGCTCGCCGCCAAAAGCCAGGGCCGCAAAAAATATGAGCGAAATAAAACGTATCATAAGCTCAAATTTCCTTTCAAATTTTATAAATTTACCGCCGTAAAGCGCCGAAACCAAAATACCTGAAGTATAAATTTAAAAAGATTAAAATTCAAATTTAGCTAAAATCGCTATCAAAAAGGAGCTTAAAATGATTTTTGAAGACGAGCTGATTTTCGTCGAGCGCGAAACTAGCGAGATACCGTGGGTGAAAATTTTTACCAAAACGCCGTTTAAGGAGCTCACCGACTGCGACGAAACGACTCAAAAAAGGGTTTTTGAAGCGGTTTTGACGACCGAAAAAGTAATGAGAAAATTTTATAATCCCACGAAAATAAACATCGCAAGCTTTGCAAACTACGTGCCGCGCGTGCATTTTCACGTGATGGCGAGGTTTGAGAGCGATAGCTTTTTCCCGGAGTCCATGTGGGGCAAAAAGCAGCGTGAGGGCGAGCTAAATTTGCCTGAATTTGCCGAGTTTTCTCAAATTTTAACGCGCGAGCTAGGCAAAACACGTGAATAAAAAAATACTTCTAACGCTTGCGATCATCGTAGTAGCAGGCGTTTTAGCGGTTTATAAGGCACGCTGGGACGAGCAGACGCAGACGGAAAATATCAAAAAATTTCTCGACTTTCAA
>CAUQMN010000064.1:0-6765 GCA_963518765.1 uncultured Campylobacter sp. | reverse complement strand
CGGCGTCGATTTTAGCGTTTTCCTCGGCGATTAGCTTATCCATCTCCTCTTTGCTTAGCACGCGCTCGGTGCCGTTGATGTCCTTTAGCACGACGCGCGTTTCGCTACTTGGATACTCTTCTAGGACTTTATATTTGCCGGGCGCGGTTTCTTCGATGATGACGAACGCTCCCGTTTTTTGCGCCGCTTCTTTTAGCGCACTACCGTCATTACCGTTTGCTCCTCCGTTATCGCTGCCACATCCTGCCAGCCCGGCCGCCACCACCGCGCCAAAGCCGCCTACCGCAGCGTAGCTGGCTACTTTTTTGATATGTTTAAAAACTCTCATTTTTTATCTAGCTCCTTTGAAATTTTCTTGCTTTTTACCATTATCACGCCTTTTTTAAATTTGATAAATTTTGATTTTCCGATGTTTTTTATGATTTTATTTTGCGTTTTTTTAAGGCTCTTGCCGCTTAAATTTTGCGATTTTAAAAACTCGGCTAGGCTCGTCCATTTACCCTCGCTTTTAGGCTCGCTCTCGACGAATTCGACGTCGATCGGAGCTGCGTACTCGCCGTTTTGACGAGCCAAAAGCGGACGCTCGAGTAAATTTAAAAAATTTCTAATTTTCTCGTCGCGCTCGCGGTAAATTTGAGCGATTTCGGTTTTATTATTTAGCAAAATTTGCTCTTTTTCGCGAAAAAGCCTCTCTTTATCGGCTTGCAAATTTTGATTTTGTTCTTTTAGTTCGCTAATTTGCGAGAGTAGAAATTCGTTCACGTCAAATTCCCCCGCCTTTGATTTTTTGGATTTCGCGCTTTTAGCTGATTTTTCGGTAGATGTTTTTGGCGGCTGATTTGGCGTTAAATTTGCCGCAGTACCAAGCTCGTAGCCGTCCAAAACCACGTATTTTACTCCGTCTTTTTCAAAGGTTTTTAGCGTGCCGCGACGAATGCGGTTGTAAACGGCTTCTTTGGTTACGCCTAAGATTTCCGCAGCCTCGCTCACGGGCACTTTGGACATATTTTTCCTTTGATCGTTAAATTTGGCGTAGATTATGGCAAATTTTGGCTTTGATGCGAGTTAAACGGGAGTTTAAATAAAAAAGGCCGCCGAAGCGACCCTTTTGGTTAGAGCTTTGACTCGTAGCGTCTAAGCATATATAGACGTTTAAGCATTTTCTTGCGAGCCGCGATTTTTTGTTTTTTGCGGATCTCGGTCATAGGCTCGAAAAAGCGTCTTGCGCGAACTTCGGTCACGACAAGGTTCCTGTCGGTTTGCTTTTTGAACTTTCTGTAAGCTTCGTCAAAAGACTCGTTAGGATGTACCTTAATACCAGGCAACGTCCTCACCACCTTTCAATTAAAATAGACGGCGATTATAGTTTAAATTTTATAAATTTAAGCTTTGCTAGCCGCCAGGGTTTTAAATTTAGCCTTTTAGTATATGCTCCGCCGCTATCATCGCCGAGCTGATACAATCAGGCGTCGAGCAGCTGGTAAGCCTCGTAAATCCGTGCACTCCGCCCGTCGCCTCGCCTACGGCGTATAAATTTTTAATAGGCTTGCTATCATTTATATTAAGAACTTCAAAGTTCAAATTTACCCTCACGCCGCCCGGAGTATAGCTGATGCCAGGAGCCCCGAGTATCGCGTAAAACGGAGCCTTTTCTATCGGAGCGACTTTGGTTAAATCCTTTTTAAAATCGGCATCGGTTTTGGCGGCGACGCTTTCGTTATACCGCTTTATTTCCTCTTTTAAAATTTGCGCATTTAGCTTAAATTCCGCAGCTAGCTCGTCTAGGCTCTCAAATTTTTTCATCTTGCCGGTTTCTATAAATTTTTGTAGCCTTTTTGGGTCATGACTGGAGGTAAATCCCGTCTCGTCAAAGATTATAGTCGGAAACAGATCGCTTTCGTTTTTTTGCATATTTTCTAAAATATTATCGGACAAAGTCTGCCTGTCGCCGTCTTCGTTCATAAATCTCTTTGAGTTTTTGCCGTCGACTGCAATAGCAAATATCAAATCCTCCGTCGGAATACCAAACGAATAGCGTCCCAGGCTAAGCTGTACAGGCATCGCGCCCGCCCTTACCATGGTTTTTAACGCACCGGCCGTTGCGCCTGGATTTGACGGAGTGGAGGCTAGAGCGAGCCTTGGATTTTGCGCTGCTTTAAAGGTTTTGTCCGCCGAAAATCCGCCGCTTGCAAAAATTACGGCCTTTTTTGCTTTATAAAATTTAACGTCTCCCGAAACGTTTTGCGCATCGTCGTCGGCTAGGTTTTTATCAAATTTATATTCCTCTCTCACCTTTAGTCCTATCGCCGCGCCGTTTTTATCCAGCACGATTTCATCGACTTTTACGCGCTTTAACGTCTTGCCGCCCTTGCTTTCAAAGTGAGAATTTAGCGCCTGCACGCACGCTCCGCCTCCGCCTACGGTCTCTAGGCTTCTTGCTACGCTATGCCCGCCCAGATGCTTTAGCTTTTCGGCGTATTGTACGCCTCTTGCTTTGACGAATTCATATGCTCTTTTTGAATTTTGGGCGATTCTGTAAGACTGCTCTATGTAGTTAAAGCCCTTGCCCGCCTTGTTTAGATCTTTTACGAAAAGCTCGATAGAGTCTTTGATGCCGGCCTTTTCTTGTTGTTCGGAGCCCACGCAGGCAAAATCAAGCTGAGAAACTACAGAGTTGCCGCCCATTCGCGACATCTTTTCCAGTAGCGCCACACTAAGTCCGCCCTCGACGGCTACGATGCCGGCGACGTTTGCGCTAAGGCCACTGCCAACTACCAAGACGTCGAATTCTGCGTCCCATTTTATCTCATCCTCCTGTGCCGCCTGCAAATTTAGCGCACCAACAGCGGCCGCCGCGAAGCCGGTTTTGATAAAATTTCTTCTAGAAATTTTTTGCATAACATCTCCTTTTTAAAGAATTTTATGAAATTATACATCGTAAAAGTGGCGTAATAGCAATTTTAATATGCATTTAATTGCATTAACTCTATAATTTATCAAAAATTATCACTGCTTTGTAATTAGGACGAATTATGACCAAAGAAGAGTATAAAAATTATTTCAAATTTGCTAGCAAACGCTATATCGCCTACATCCTGATAACCTGTACCGCGCTGATTTTACCTTTTATATCTATCGGCGGAAATCAATTTTTCCTTTTAAGCTTTGAGCGCAGCGAACTGCATCTGTTTTTTGCCAAATTTAACGTCCAAGAGCTGTTTTTGATGCCTTTCGTGCTCATCATTTTTTTTATTTTTATATTTTTTATGACGAATTTAGGCGGTCGTGTCTGGTGCGGCTGGAGCTGCCCGCAGACGATATTTCGCGCGATTTACCGCGACTTCATCCAAACTAAAATTTTAAAAATTCGCAAAAGCATCTCAAATAAGCAAACAATCACCGAGGGCGGCGTCAAAAAAGCGCTAGCAGTTGCGATCTGGAGCGTTTTGGCTTTTATCGCGGCGGCGAATTTTCTCTGGTTTTTCGTCCCGCCGCAGGACTTTTTCGCTCAAATTTCAGATCCGGCCGAACATAAAATTTTACTCGGAGCTTGGCTTGTTATCGCTGCGTTTTTGATATTTGACGTCGCGTTTTTGGGCGAAAATTTTTGCATTTACGTCTGTCCGTACGCTAGAGTGCAGTCCGTGATGATAGATTCTGACAGCGTGCAGGTGATCTACGACGAGACGCGCGGCGGTAAAATTTTTGAGGGGCAAACCAAACTCTGGAAAAAACCGCCGGAGCCGCAAAACGAGTGCACGGGCTGTGAGGCCTGCGTGAAAATTTGCCCGACGCACATCGACATCAGAAAAGGCATGCAGCTAGAGTGCATAAACTGCCTGGAATGCGTCGATGCGTGCACGAAAACGATGTCGGGGCTAAATTTGCCTAGTCTAATTAGCTGGACGAGCTCAAATTCGCTAAAAACCAAGCAAAAGGTGCGGTATTTGCGCTTTAAAACTATCGGCTACTGCGCCATCATCGCTATTGCCGCGACCGCGTTAGCGCTAATGAGCACCAAAAAAGAAAACATGCTGCTAAACATAAACCGCACGAGCGAGCTATATAAGGTAAATAAAGACGGCCAGATCGAAAACGCTTACGTATTTTTGTTTGAAAATACTGACGCGGCGGCGCATGAATTTTACTTTGACGTTAGCGCAAACGATGCCGATATCAAAATAAAACGCCCAAAAAGCAACATTGCCTTAAACGCGGGCGAAAAGAAGAAAATCGTAGTCGTATTAACGGCTCCCAAAAATGCCGCTAGAGCGGGTAAAAACGCAAATGCAAAGATAACTATACGCGCCTACGCCGCAGACGAAAAAGAGAAAATTAACGTCGTCAGGGAGACTATTTTTGCATACCCGAGGGACTAAAAATCATATTTTTATTGTATAATCCTTAAATTATAATTTTAATTTTTAAAGGTATGCAATGAACGGGAAAATCACGCAAAGAAGCGCCGAAAGAAAGGAAAAATTTATCCAAGCCGGTATGGAAATTTTCCTCGAAAAAGGCTATGAAAACACGAGTCTAACGGATATAATCAAAAAAAGCGGCGGGTCGCTGGCTAGCGTTTATAAATTTTTTGAAAACAAGGAAGGTCTTTTTCGCGCTATCGTAGAGCGCGGTTTTGACGACTTTAGAACGCAGATAGACGAGAAAATCGATCTCAGTTTATCGCATAAATTGGAGGATTTTTTAATCAAATTCGCCGCAATATTTTTCGACATAATCTGCGACAAAGAAACGACGCTAATTTCAAGAGTTATGATGAGCGAGGGCGCAAAAAACGACGGCATGCTCGGCAAGGCGTTTTTGGAGCAAATTTTAAGTAAATTCGATAAAGTTTTGATAGATTTTTTCGAGCGCGAAGACATAAAAAAACAGCTAAATCCCGACATCTCGCCTTACGTAGCGGCTAAGGCGTTTGCCGCTGTCGTCAGGGAGCCTTATCATTATAATGCGATTTTGCTAAACGAGGATATAACGCTAAACGAAAAAGAGCGCGAAGAGCACGTAAAAACGAGCATAAATATATTTTTACACGGCATAAAAAAGCGCTAAATTTAACGACTTAAATTTGACTTATCGAGAAAATAAGAGTATAATTATCTACTTGTTTTGTAACATTCATTACAAACGCTAAATTTAAAATAATCTCCGAAACAAAAGGCAAATTTATGAGAAATTTTAAAAATATCTCGGTTTTATTACTAGCATCGCTACTTTTTACGGCTTGCTTTGACGGTAATGACAAAAAAGACGCCGCGGCAGCCGGGCAACAACGACAAATGCCGCCCTCAAAGGTTGACGTATTCGTAGCTAAAAAATCAGACGTACCGATCAGCTTTGACTACGCCGCGACTCTAACGAGCCAGCAAGACGTAATCGTCTATCCTAAAGTAAGCGGCACGATAATCAAGCAATTTTTCAAACCGGGAGATAACGTAAAAGCAGGCGATAAGCTGTTTTTGATAGATCCCGAAAAATACCAAGCAAGCTACGATGCGCTTGAGGCCGCCATCGGCGTAGCAAACGCAAATTTAAAAAACGCTCAAACCGAATTTAACAGAATTTCAAATTTATATAAGAAAAACGCCGTTTCGCAAAAAGAGTACGACGCGGCAGTTTCGGCGCTTGAAATCGCAAATGCAAATTTACTAAGCTCCAAAGCCAGCGCCAAAAGCGCGAAAATAGATCTAGGTTACACGAGCATCGCCGCGCCTTTTGACGGCGTTTTGGGCGATAATCTAGTAGACGTGGGCTCGCTAGTCGTAGCAAACACGACTCAGCTAGTACGCCTAACCAAAATCAACCCGATCGAGGCGCACTTTCACATCTCCGACGTCGATAACCTAAACCGCGTCAAAATGCAAGAAAGCGGCCTCTGGGCGCAAACAAACTCGGACGCCGTACTAAAAGTAGGTCCGGGAGAGTTTAACGGCAAGGTAAATTTCATCGATAACGTCGTAAATACAAACATGGGCAGCGTTTTAGCCAAGGCCGAATTTAACAACGACGAGGGCAAGCTGCTACCTGGCATGTTCGGCCACGTGACGATGGGAGGATTTTATCAAAAAGACGGCTTTAAAATCCCTCAACTAGCGCTCCAGCAAACCGACGTCAAGACCTATGTACTAGTCGTAGAGGACGGCAAAGTAGCCTCCAAAGACGTAAAGGTAACCTATCAGACGAAAGACGCCGCGGTCGTTAGCCAGGGGCTAAACGAAAATGATAAAATCATCTTAAACAATTTCCTAAAAATCGGCGTAGGCGCGCCCGTCGAGATAGATAAGGACTTAACCGAAAGCTTTGGTAAAGGCGCAAATTTAGAGCCTAAAAACGAGCAAGAAAAGGCTAAGTGATGTTTTCTAAATTTTTTATCGACCGCCCGATATTTGCCACCGTCGTATCTATCATCATAGTTATCGCGGGCGCGATGGCGATAAAGGGGCTTCCCATCGAGGAGTATCCAAAACTAACTCCGCCTCAAATTTCAGTTAGCGCCATCTACACGGGCGCTGATGCCCAAACTATCGCCGACTCCGTAGCTAGCGCGATCGAGGATCAGATAAACGGCGTAGAAAATATGCTCTACATGCAAAGCACTTCAAGCTCGAGCGGCTCGCTAAATATCAACGTTTATTTTAAAATCGGCACCTCAGCCAAACAAGCCACGATCGACGTAAACAACCGCGTCCAAGCCGCGCTCTCAAGGCTACCTCAAGAGGTGCAAAACATGGGCGTAACCGTGCGCGA